>NZ_JAPZQJ010000552.1:0-4523 GCF_027530405.1 Microcystis sp. LE19-41.2A
GGTGAAACTGTCAAAAAATCTTTATCGACTAGAACCCATCAGTGCAAATGTGGATGTGTTTTGGATAGGGATGAAAACGCCGCAATCAACATCCTTAAAAGGGGACTAAGTACGGTAGGGCATACCGGAACCTTTGGGCTAGACCCAATAAACGCTTGGGGAGAGAATACCTCTACTTTTTCAGAAGCAATTCTGTCTAAGCAAGTAATCTCTGTGAACCAAGAATCCCCGTCTCTTTAGAGCGGGGAGTGTCAACTGTGCAACAACACGACTTTGAGTTTGAATTTGTGGGACTCATCGGCCTGGAAGACCCGGTGCGCCCTACTGTTGCACCTGCGATCTCCGAATGCTATGGTGCGGGAATTCGCGTTGTGATGATTACGGGTGATTATCCGGTAACAGCCCAGAACATTGCCCGTCAGATTGGACTCAGGCCTTTAGACAAGGTGATCACTGGCAGGGAACTGGAGCAAATGGGTGAGTCGGAACTGCGCGATCGCATTCACAGCACCAACATCTTTGCCCGTGTCGTCCCCGAACAAAAACTATTGATTGTCAATGCACTGAAACGCTCCGGGGAAATTGTGGCCATGACCGGTGATGGTGTCAACGATGCCCCGGCCCTCAAGTCTGCTCATATCGGCATTGCCATGGGTGAACGAGGTACCGATGTAGCGCGCGAGTCTGCCGATTTGGTCCTGTTGAAAGATGATTTTTCATCCATCGTCGAATCGGTCAAACTGGGCAGACGTATCTTTGACAACCTGAAAAAGGGGATGGCCTATACCTTGGCCGTTCACGTTCCGATCGCAGGTATGTCCTTGATTCCAGTCATGTTTGGCTGGCCCTTGGTGCTGCTCCCCATCCACATTGCCTTTCTACACTTAATTATCGACCCGGCCTGCACGGTTGTGTTTGAAGCTGAACCGGCAGAAAGCGATATTATGCGTCGCCCCCCCCGTAATCCCAAAGAACCCTTGTTCAGTCGTCGGACGTTGCGATTGGCCTTGCTTCAAGGGATCAGCGTTTTAGTGGTACTGCTTATTGTATTCGCGATCGCCTATAACAACGGCAATAGTGAATTTGATGCTCGTGCCTTAGCATTTACGACATTGATTATCTCCAACCTCGCTATGATCCTCACCAATCGTTCCTGGTCCCGAACGATTCCAGAAATGCTCCAAGCTCCTAATCAGGCTTTGTGGTGGGTGATCGGCGGTGGACTCCTGTTTTTGGGATTAGTTCTCTATGTTCCCTTGTTACGACACCTGTTCAGCTTTTCACTGCTACATACTGATGATTTGCTGGTTAGCTTAGTTTCTGGAGTTGTCAGTATTTTCTGGTTTGAAGGACTAAAACTGTGGAACCGTCGGCACTTGAACATCCAAAAATAAAAGGCATCATAGATTCCACGATCGGTTACAAATTGTTGCAGCAGTGCGCTATGTAGTTGCTTGAATGAATTGTGCCTACCTACTTAATAATCAGCATGGTGGGTTAAAACAAGTTTAACCCGCTGCTAACCAGCGCACGGCATCCTTAGCGTGGTAGGTTAAGATAATATCGGCACCCGCCCGTTTAAAGCTAGTTAGAGTCTCTAAAGTCACTCGTTTTTCGTCAATCCAGCCATTTAACGCCGCCGCTTTAATCATTGAATATTCCCCCGACACATTGTAGGCAGCCACGGGTAAATTAGTCATTTCCTTGATTCTCCAGATAATATCCATGTAAGATAGGGCAGGTTTTACCATTAACATATCTGCTCCCTCTAATAGGTCTAATTCCACCTCTTTTAAGGCTTCTCTGGCATTACCCGGATCCATTTGGTAGGTTCTGCGATCGCCGAATTGGGGGGTAGAATCAGCCGCATCCCGAAACGGACCATAATAGGCAGAGGCATATTTAGCCGTATAGGAAAGAATCGGTGTATCACTATAACCCGCCTCATCCAATCCTTGACGAATTGCCCGCACAAAACCATCCATCATTCCCGAAGGTGCAATGATATCCACTCCCGCTTTTACCTGAGAAACGGCGGTTTTTTGCAATAATCCCAGAGTGGGATCGTTTAACACCCTGCCGGTTAAATCTCCCGTTTGCAGATAACCACAATGACCGTGGTTGGTATATTCACACAAACAAGTATCGGCGACAATGAGCAGATCGGGAACTGCCTCTTTAATTGCTGTGGCTGCTTTTTGCACAATACCATGATCGTGCCATGCTCCCGTCGCCTCTGTGTCTTTACTTTCTGGCAGCCCGAATAAAATAATCGCTGGGATTCCTAAATCCCGCACTTCCTTGGCTTCGTCAACAATTTTATCGATTGATAATTGGTACACCCCCGGCATCGATTTGACTTCCCGGGCAATACCTTCCCCCGCCGTGGCGAAAAGAGGATAGATAAAGTCATTGGCTGTCAAGACGGTTTCACTCACCAGACGGCGCATTTGAGGGGTTTGACGCAGACGACGGGGGCGATGAATAGGAAACATAGTTTTTTGTGATTAAATCGGGAATCTGGTCTTTAGTTTAAATCTTTGCTGAGGATGAACACAAATCGATTCAGCCGGCTGCGGGCTGCCAGCAACTATCCGCAACATTTAGTTATTTTGAGCTTAATCACACTATTTAGTTCATTTTTGACTTAATGAGGCTTTATCGTCGTTTTGAGCGCAAAAAACCAGCAATTTGACTAAAATTTAATCTTTATAGCGATCAATTTTGGTGTCGCCACCACCGCATCTCTTTACAAAACTTTACCTCATCAGTTATCAGTTACCAGTTACCAGTTATCAGTTATCAGATGTGATACTAAATCCGTTTATTAAAAACTGATTATTTATTCTCCCTTTTGCCTCTTGCCTTTTGCATGAGTGCCTCTCCTCATAACTAGCTTATACTCAACGGATTTAGTATGAGTTTTCAGTTCACCGATGGCTCTCTTGGATATTGGCTGAAAAATGTTCACGGTGTTACATTAGCGGCGCAAGCGTTCACTGATTACTGTTTACTGTTCACTGTTCACTCACTCCCAAAACCCATCTCCATTTGGGAGAAGGATCGTTTATTCTAGGAAGTAAGAGCGATCGATTCAGGATTTTTGCTATGGCGAACTTAGGTGATTTAGTCAAAAAAGCAGTTTATTTGGGCGTAGGCATTGCTACTTATGCCGCCGAAAAAGCTGAAGTAAATTTACAAGAATTAAGAAATCAAGCCCAAAAATTAGCCGATGAGATGATTTCTCGCGGCGAAATGACGACGGAAGAAGCGAGGAAATACGTTGATGAGTTGGTGAAACAGGCACAACAGCAAACGGTGGCAGGTAATGAATCTAATATTCCCCATGAACCCCGACGGATAGAAATTATTGAAGATGAGGAAGACAGCAAAGCAGCCGAGCCAAAAGTAGATGAATTGCGGCAAAAGGTGGAACGTCTTCAGGAAGAATTACGGAAACTACAACAGGATTAAAACCTAGATTTTAGCGACAAATAATTAATTATTACCAGACAAGGGACGCAAGTATAAACATGGACGATTGGCAGAAAGATTTTTGGGAAGTGATCGAAACTGTGGCACTGGGAATTGAAAATTTTTTCCAAGAAGTTACCCAAACTATCGAAGAAATCAATGAAGAAATTATCATCGATCTGGAACAGTTTATTCAAGAGGTTTTACCCCAGGAATTAGAGGAATTTTTTAACCTCGATGAATACCCCTTTTCGGAATTAGATGAACCCTCGGATTTTACCCTCACTCCTAAAGTTAACCCCGATCCTAACACCCATCCTGCTTGTATCGGTTGCCGTAATTATCACGGTTATATCTACGGGGGTAATCTTCTCGTCTGCGGTTTCCATCCCTACGGTTGGGATAGTGATAGTTGTCCCGATTGGCAAGCAGAGGATTAATTATTTTCCTATAAAATCAGGTAGGGTTATTATCCCTACCCATAACCCTTATCTCAAAGCAGTTATCTGTCATTTTTAGTTAAGAATTACCCTTGGGAGCATGGTAAGGTTCAGAATCAAAAGGCTGCATCCCCACATCGGGATATTCGTCATTGTTGGGACTAAAAATGCGAGCAAAAGCCTCTGTTAGGTACTGGACAAAATTGTGTAACGTATCCTTGATATTCATTGCTTTTCTCTCCGACTCTCGACAATAATCTCTGTTTCGGATCAGGTTGATTCACCCCTCCATCCCCATTATCTGGTCAGAATCTCATCAATTGTTGACTTTTGAGATAATTCTTGAATAATCTTCATAAGACTTGATATTTTTTCTTGTTTATCTAAACTTTTATAATAATCCTTGTATTTTTGTAAAGGAAAAATTATTCAATTAAATCGCTGAACAGATATTTGATTGTTGTCCAGAAAGGACGGCTCTTCTCGACTTTGTGTGATAATTTTTGCTTATAGAATCGTGAAATATTTACTGGGAAAGACTTTTAGGAGTATTTTGCTGAAGAAACTATCAGTATAGACCCCGTTTCCACACAGAAACCAGAAGAGCCA
>NZ_JAPZQJ010000164.1:0-3088 GCF_027530405.1 Microcystis sp. LE19-41.2A
ATAGGTGCGATATTCTCGCCAATATTCTAATGTTATTAGTAGTTGGTCTTCCGTACTCAATTTGCTAGGTCTACCTGTCTTTTTTTGCCAAACTTTTTCTGCCTTTAGGACTGTTACCATATCCTTAAATGTATCTGGATAGAGGCCACACAAGCGTTTGAACTCTGTTGGCTTTAAAGTTTTTACTTGTTCGTAAGTCATCTTTCAATCTTAACTCTTGGACTATAGCGTTTCTGATTCACAAGAGGTACATTCCCGATCCTGAACAGCTTAATCAGCAAAGGTTTAAGTGTGCCGCACAGATGCGAGAACCGCTATATTTTATCCTATTTTGTCTAGACTTATGCAAGAGCTCTAGTTGTTTCTTGGGGGACTAACAGGCTTGATGTTTTTGCCCGTGGGATGGATGATGGTGTTTGGCACAAGTGGTGGGATGGCGTTTCCCCCTGGAAGGGTTGGGAATTATTAGATAAACCAGTGAGTCCATCAATCGTTGTTTCTACTACAAAGAATCAAACTGGTGGAGCCATAAGGGTTAGTGGTAAAGGTTTTACCCCTGGTGGAAGAGTCAAGTTCTATGTTGAGAATCTAGTCAATCAAAAGAATCCATTCCATCTGACGGAAGATCTTGCAGATGCACAGGGACAATTTTCGGAAAAAACTAATTTCTTCCAGGGCAACTGTTGGCGAAATCAAGTTAATCCTGCTGTAATTCGCGCAGTTGATGTGGTGACTGGTGCATCAGCAACAGGGACATCAAATGCTTATACTTGCTAATTATAGCGTTTCCCAATCTCATGAGGTACACCAAAATCTTAACTCCTGACTCCTGACTCCTGACTCCTGACTCCTCAAAACCTAAGACTCTGTACCTCACAACTATAGAAGTTGCTATATTTAGCCTGCATTATTCATGAGAGTAGGGTAAAAAACCCTGAAACCACTACCAGATATAAGTTACAGCGACTTGATCTCAACAACAGTCTGTTTTGTCTCTCCGTCACTGGGCTTTCAGGAGAGAAAATAATGGTTAAAAAAGCAGAAAAAAGGGGACAAAAAACTCTATAATGTTAGGGACAGTAAGAGTTAAAATTTTCGTTGATCATGACTGAGTTTTCTTCTCAACTTTCGCTAAACTTCTTTACCAAAAAACCTTTAGAAGCCAAGTTCTCTCGCCTTGATTTGAGTTCAGATGCGGGGGTACTTCTGGTTAGACAAGCAGAAGAACAACTGAAAATTTGTGAAGGATTAGCAGATTGTTTGGAGGATAATCGAGAGCCGGGTAAAGTAAAACATTCTGGCTCTTCGGTTTGTGTTATGCAATGGACGGGGGTTATAAGGGATGGAACCCTTATATAGAAAGGCATTTAGCGTTTTTTGTCAATTGTTTTTTATCTAGAGCGAACTAATCAATTAAGTCTCTTGCCAGATAAGGATTTAGTCGATTTATGCCCCCCTATCGAACCATAACAAGTAACGAAGAGCCAACATTCTCTACATCAGTTAATTAGTCAACGAGTCTATCAAATAGCATCGGGCTATGAAGATAGCAACGACAGTAACTATTTGCGTGATGATCCTATTTTTAAGATTGCTTGCGATAAAGTTCCGCTTCTAGGAGAAGAATTATTAGCTAGTCAGCCAACGATGAGTCGATGGGAGAATCAGGTAACAAACAGAGAAATCAAAGGAATGCGTCGCTTTTTTGTTGACCAATTCCTCAAAAGTTATTCACAACAACCAGAAGAAATATTGCTAGATATAGATGGCTGGGATGCTTTGACTCATGGGCATCAGCAACTAAGCTTATTTCATGGTTATTATGGACACTATATTTACTTTCCCGTATTAATTAATGAAGCTGGGAGCGGTTACCCGTTAGTTCTACAACTTCGAGCGGGAAATTCTCACCCAGGTAAAGGGGTAGCGGGGATACTAAGATGGCTATTTTGGCGGTTAAGAAAAGCGATGCCAGAAGTGAGAATTATTTGACGAGGAGATGCGGGCTTCTCCTTGCCTGAAATCTTGAAAGTTTGCGAACGCAGTGAAGTTAAATATGTGTTTGGTTATAGTAGTAATGCAGTCTTGAAACAAAAAATTAGTTATCTTCTGGATCAAGCAAGATTACAATATCATCGCACGGGAGAAAAAGGGTTCTTCGTTACTTGGTATGATTCGATCAGGGGGCATAAATCGACTAAATCCTTATAGGGCAAGAGACTTAATTGATTAGTTCGCTCTAGATAAAAAACAATTGACAAAAAACGCTAAATGCCTTTCTATATAAGGGTTTTATCCTTTATAACCCCCCTCCATTGCATAACACAAACCGAAGAACCAGAAAAAGCCCGATTATTTGATGATGTTTATTATGCGGCGGGGACTTGGAAAGAGCCACGACGAGTAGTAATGAAGGCAGAATGGTTAGAAAAAGGGGCTAACCCCAGATTTATCGTTACCAATTTACTCACAGATGCCCAAGAACTCTATGATGATTTTTATGTCCAAAGAGGAGCTAGTTCGGAGCATAGAATTAAAGAATTAAAACTAGGAATCAAAGCTGACAGACTCAGTTGTCAAAAATTTATTGTCAATCAGTTTCGTCTGTTTTTATCTCAAGCTGCTTATATTTTACTGCTGGGGATTCGGCAAGCAGCACAGGGGACAAGATTGGCAAAGGCGACAGTTTCTCGTTTAAAAGAAACTCTTATTAAAACTGCGGCAAAAGTTAGTGTTTCGGTCAGAAAAGTATTAGTTGAGTTAGCAGATCATTGTCCATTTGCTTATGAAATTAGTCTAATTTCACAGCGACTTTCTAGTGGAGTTCAATTAATTTTTTTTTAAAGCCAAGCCTTCCTAGTATTATTGTATATAAATGACAGTTTTAGTCGCTTTTTTAGGCTTTAATTGTTAATTTTGTGCGGTTGATTAAGGATTTTTACTTACTTAGGGCTTGCTGAATAATGGTAAAACCCTTTTAAAATAAGGCTTTTGACCTGTTAAAGTCCGATGTTCATGCTGCGAAAATAGGATTGGGACTTTCAAAAACCTTGCATTATCCTTCTTGTGGTACATCGCTTGGTACAAA
>NZ_JAPZQJ010000621.1:0-1382 GCF_027530405.1 Microcystis sp. LE19-41.2A
ATACGGTCAAGTATTAGTCAGCAATTATCGCGATTTTCTGCTCATCGGTCGCAATAGCCAAGGTCAACCGGTAGAATTAGAAGCCTATAGTTTAGCCCCGTCAGAAGCCGAGTTTTGGCTAAAAACCTCAAATCCATCCAATGATTAATTTTTTGACTGCGGAGTTGATTAATGGCCATGCTGCCCATCCCCACCACCTATACTAGCTATACCCAAGCACAAGAACATTTTGTGCCTTATCTCCGATAAAATACCCCTTGACTTTTTGAAAAATACACGGTAAAGTTTACCAGACACTTTAGATATACTTTACGCAAGACCATAATCACTCAAAATGCAAAACATTAACAAGATTTTAGGGGATTCCGCCTATAGCTTTAAAAAGTTATTGCCGCAAAATATCATCGATTCTTTAAACCAGAGTTCTTTATATAAAATTTTACGGGAGAAGCGACTTACCAGTCGAAAAAGTTTATCGCAAGCTGGACAGGACTACTGGGTCATTAATGAGGCCTTCGATCACAAAGATAAGGGGTATTTTGTAGAGATAGGTTCTGCGGATGGGATAAAAATCAATAACACTTATTTATTAGAAAAATGCTATCAATGGTCGGGCATTTGCATTGAGGCGAACCCGATATATTTTGAACAGCTAAAAAGAAATAGAAGTGCTATTTGCTTGAATGTTTGTGTGGATGACCGAGAGAAAGAAATTGATTTTATCTGCAACAATCTTTATGGAGGAATTATCGATGAAGATACTGATAACCGAAAAAAAGAAAACATTAAAAATGGAGAAGTCATACGGTTAAAAACGAAAACTTTAGCGAATATTTTAGAGGAACACGAAGCTCCTGAGGTGATCGATTACCTGTCGATAGATGTAGAAGGTGCTGAAACTAGAATTCTCGCAGATTTCCCCTTTAACAAGTATATTTTTAATAGTATGACTATCGAGAGGCCAAGTGAATTTATACATAACTTGTTAATCCAAAAAGGATATATATGGGTTAAGCTGATTCCTGGATTAGATAGTTTTTATATTCATAAATCTTTTCGAAAAATATATGGATTAAATCAAAGCAATTATTACAGAACTTTGCAATCTATGTATTAGATATTCGGCACTATGTTCGTAACTGGTTGATTATTCTTAATTGGGTGATGTTCCTGCCACTTTTATGAATCCCCTCGTCAATTATTTTCGCAACCTGCACGAAATCCACTCCTCCCAAGCTGCCGTAAAAGAAACCTCCTACTACGGCACTCTCGAAACTCTGCTTAACGAAATCGGTAAAACCCTAAAACCGCGAGTCCGCTGCATTATCAACCTCAGAAATCAGGGTGCGGGATTGCCGGACGGGGGACTTTTTAACGTCGAT
>NZ_JAPZQJ010000339.1:0-10285 GCF_027530405.1 Microcystis sp. LE19-41.2A
CTTTCGGACTTTGTTGGAAGACCTGGGGACAATTTGCTTGAATACAGTGGAATGTACGATTAGGGAGGGAAGTTATCGTTTTTCTAAGATAACTCGACCGACCCAACTGCAACAAAAAGCGTTAGATTTATTGGGAGTTTCTCTGATTTGTACCCAGTAACGGGGCGGCGTAAATTCTCTTAATCCCTTCTACAGCACAGGTTATGGCTTTTTGTCAACGGGGAAGTCCAGTTATACTAAAATCTAAGATAGCCGGTTTAATACTAAATCCGTTGAGTAACGCACAGAAAACGGGTTTCTCGGAGAAACCCGTTTTCTACTCATGCAAAAGGCAAAAAGGGGAATAAATAATCAGTCTTTAATAACCAGATTTAGTATAATATCGTCTCTGGGATCAAAACAAAAGCTTAGAATAGATAAAATATGTGGACTTTTATTGATTTATTTGCCGGTATAGGAGGATTTAGAATCGCCCTAGAAAATCTCGGTTGTCAATGCGTTTTTTCTTCGGAAATCGATCCTCACTCCCAAAAGGTTTACTTGGCTAACTATGGTCATTTACCCGATAATCAAGACATCAGAAAATTAGAGGTAAAAACTGTCCCCGATCATGATATAATGTGCGGCGGTTTTCCCTGTCAAGCGTTTAGTATCGCTGGCAGAAAACACGGTTTTGAAGATGCACGCGGAACCTTATTTTTTGAAGTTGCCCGGATATTACACGAAAAGAAACCGAAAGCTTTTATCTTAGAAAATGTCCAGGGTTTAGTCCATCATGATCGAGGTAAAACTTTAAAAACTATTTTAGATATACTAGAAAAGGATTTGCATTATTTTGTCCCTAGTCCCCAGATTTTAAATGCCAGATATTTTGGGGTTCCTCAAAACCGTCCCCGAATTTTTATCGTCGGTTTTCGAGAGGATTTGAATATTTACCATTTTTCCTATCCCCAACCAACCCATCAAGAAACTTGTCTCAAAGATATCCTAGAAGAAAAGGAAGTCAGCGTTAAATATTATCTCTCTAATCAGTATTTAGAAACTTTGTTTAAACACAGGGCCAGACACGAAAATAAAGGTAATGGTTTTGGTTATCAGATTATTTCTCCCGATGGTATCGCTAATGCTATTGTGGTGGGAGGTATGGGAAAAGAAAGAAATTTAGTTATCGATCAAAGACTGACTAATTTTACTCCCGTTACTCGCATTAAGGGAGAGGTAAATAAATTATTCGTCCGCAGAATGACCCCCAGAGAATGGGCAAGATTACAGGGATTTCCCGATAGTTTTCAGATTGTTGTCAGCGATGTCCAAGCTTATAAACAGTTCGGTAATTCTGTGGCTATTCCCGTGGTAGAAGCGGTGGCAAAAGAGGTGATTAAAACTTTAGATTTATCCAGAGATTCTCAAGAAAATATCAGGGTTAAAGACCTACAGGGGAGACAATTAGATCTATTGTCAATCTGAGGAACAATAACAATTTTTTCTAGGGGTTTGGGTATATTAAGAATAGTTATTATTTGATCAATATGATCGCTGTTTATGCTCGACTCTCACTGGATTAACAGTGGACTTGTTACATAAGTGGGTGGGTGGAATTAAATATATAGCGGTTCTCACACCTGTGTGGCACACTTAAACCTTTGCTAATTAAGCTTTTCAACATCGATAATGTACCTAGTGCGAACAGGAAACGCTATAAGATGAACGTAGGTTGGGTTGAAGCATGAAACCCAACGCCCGATTATGTTACGCTACCGCTAACCCATCCTACAAATAATTGTGCCTCCCTACTTAATTAATTTTCGAGAGTTCAAAAATGAGAAAAATAGGCATGAGACAAAAATAAAAAGAGCAAAAGAGGTGATGGTTTCGCCGGTTGTGCTTGTTAAAGGTATCTTGCTTATACTACACTTGTAACACCAATAGGTTTAGTATTCGGGAGAAAAAATTATGCGGACAATCACACGCACCACCACTACCGAGATGGAAGTCACCAGCATTCGTCTGGAAAGAGTCCTCAAAGACAAGCTGAAAGAGATTTCCGGCAATCAAGGTTATCAAGCACTCATTCGCGATGTCTTATGGAATTTCGTTCAGCAAAAATCAGGAGATTATCGACCTCAGTTTTGTGCCACCGATATAAGGGCAGTATTTAACGCTACAGCTAGAAAAAATGAGATTTGCACTCTTACAGGCAAGTTAATCCCCGCTAATGAAACAATGTTGTTAGGTTTGACGATCTATGGCGATTTAGTCCCGTTGAGTATGGATAGTTATCCCAATTAAATTAAAATAAGTTTGACTAGGGTGGGGGAGAATCCAGTATAGTTAGTCCTCACCCAAGGGAGATGGGAAGTGGGAATTATAAATTTAAATTATGAATTATGAATTGAGAGGTGGGGAGTTTTTTGCTGTAAACAGTGAACTGATAACCGATAACCGATAACTGATAAGTAGGTAGGCGTTAAAAATTATCAGACACCCCCCTTATCAAGGGTAGGGTTGATTCATGAATCAACCCTACCTTATCAAGGAGGGCAGGGGGATCGAACCTAAAATCCATTTTTAATTTAATTATAGCAATTCCCATAGTTGTGAGGTACAGAGTCTTAGGTTTTGAGGAGTCAGGAGTCAGGAGTCAGGAGTCAGGAGTCAGGAGTCAGGATTCGGGATTCAGGATTCAGGAGTCAGGATTCGGGATTCAGGAGTTAAGATTTTGGTGTACCTCATGAGATTGGGAAACGCTATATAACCAGCTACTTAACTGATAACTGATGACTGAAGCAATTTTACGAGTGGTTTTAATCAATCCGCAAATTCCGCCAAATACGGGGAATATTGCCCGTACCTGCGCCGCAACGAGGACAGAATTGCATTTAGTTGGTCCCTTGGGTTTTGAAATTAGCGATCGCTATCTGAAGCGGGCCGGCTTAGATTATTGGCCCTATGTAAAACTCATGTACCACTTGACAATAGATGATTTCTGTGTATATCAACAAAAGAGCGGCGGAAGGGCGATCGGGTTTACAGTGCGCGGCAGCAGTAGTTATGTGGAATACAGCTATCAAAGCGGAGATTGGCTACTTTTTGGCAGTGAAACCGACGGTATTCCGGCAGATTTATTAAATCAATGTGATCATACAGTTTATATTCCCATGGCGGAACCGGGGGTGAGAAGTTTAAATCTTTCCGTTAGTGTGGCAATCGGATTATTTGAGGCCAGACGACAATTGGGATTTATTCGTTAGCGGGACATTTAGCTATATATAGCGTTTCTGATTCACAAGAGGTACATTCCCGATCCTGAACAGCTTAATCAGCAAAGGTTTAAGTGTGCCGCACAGATGCGAGAACCGCTATAAACAGAGCAAATAAACTAAATTGAGCAAAAAATCAGAAAATTGCTTTTATTTAGCTGATTTTTGCCCATATCAGAAAAAATAGTGATCGCAGTCAATCTTGTCCGTAATAACAGCAAGAAATTATGTGGATTATCCTAGAGCAAATTAATTTTTGCTCCTTTCTAATCCCATAATTTATTGAAAATAAAAAGGCAAGATGAGGCTCATGAATATCTTCGACCTTTCTCGAAAACATTTTGGCAATCTACAGCTTTTTCATCGGCAAAAATCCAACTCTGGCTTAACTCAAGTCGAGATGTTAGTTACCTTAATTTTATTAGGAATTCTCTTAACCATTGCCCTTTCTGTTTATCATCGTTTAATGGCTTGGATTCGCTTAAATATCGCCACCTTTGAAATATCACAGCAGTGGAAAAATACCCGTTACCAAGCCATGGGAGAAGGTTCTTATCCCCTATCTTTGTGCATGGCAGAAAGTGAAACTGAACAGATTAAAGTGGCAAAAGTACAAGGAGACGAATGTGAAAATGTCACCGATTGGACTCCCATCACTCGTGGTGTTAGCATCGATACTGATAATTCTACCCTACGCCGAGTTAGTGGACCTGTCGGTAATCAAGGGACAATTTATCGCGCTAGTTGGGCCGATACAAAGGGGGGGTTAGGGGGTTCTTGGGGACAGTTAGGCAGAATTACTTTAGTTGCTTCCGGTACACCCGACAAACGCTGTTTATTTTTATTCCGTGTTGATGGTAGTTGGGATATTCGCCAAGATAATAAATGTGTGCTTTAAAGCTGATTTAAAACTAGGGAATCAGGCGATCAATTTGTTGAGCTAAATCAAAATCTAAGTTACTTAAACCTCCCACTTCATGGGTAGTGAGGGAAAGAGTGACGCGATTGTAATTGATGGTAATATCAGGATGATGACCTAGGAATTCAGCTGGAGTAACTAAGCGATTAACAAAAGTGATCGCTTCGATAAAATTGTTAAATTTAAAAGTTTTTTCAATCCGTTGATCTCGTAACTGCCAACCCGGGATAGTCTGTAATTGTTGAGAGATTTCTCGATCGGATAAACGAGTAGCGGGTAAAGAGAGGACTAATTCACCAGTTAACCCAATCATGAAAGCGATCGCTATTGCTAAGAATTGGTTCAACATTGAAGACGCTGCCGTAGTTGTGGTGAGCGGAAAAAGTGATCGATCGGGAGAGCATAATGTCGAGAGAGCCACGCTCAAAAATCGACAATTCTGACCGATAGCTTTTCTGGGGGGAAACTTAGACGGTTTTCAGTCCGTCTGGGATTACACTAGAAAATACTCACTTATTCGATCGAGCCGTTCATGATTATTTCCGTCGTAGCACTGAAGGGAGGGGTCGGGAAAACCACCACATCGATTCATTTGGCCGCCTATTTTCAAGAAAAAGCGCCCACCTTATTGATTGATGCGGATAAAAATCGTTCGGCTCTCCATTGGTCCCGGGAAGACACCCTTCCTTTTATGGTAGCGTCCCAAGCTGGAGCGACGGGACTGGTGAAACAATACACTCATATTATCGTCGATACCCAGGCCCGGCCGGAGCCAGACGAGTTAAAAGATTTAGCTCAGGGCAGCGATTTATTAATCCTACCCACCACTCCCAATCATCTCGATATCGATGTCACGATTAAAGCGGTAGAATTGCTGTCCACGATGACCGATAATTATCGAGTTCTGTTAACCCAAGTGGATTCACGGACAAAAACAGGACGGGAAGCGCGGAAAGCTCTAGAAGAAGCGAAATTACCGCTATTTAAGCGAGAAATTCCCCGTTTAGTTGCTTTTGAACGAGCGGCCGAAAAGGGAGTCATCGTCAAAGATTATCCCGACCCCCGGTCGAATTTCGGTTGGCTTTGTTACCAAGCGGTCGGTAAAGAAATTTTTGCCCTAATGACATAAATTGTTAAAAAAGTTAATATTAATATTTGTGTCATTTTTCCCCAAAAAGATACTTAATCTGCATGGGGACTTTTTGTAATCTTCCGTTAAGCGTTCACTCCTAAATCGGTAAAGTCTGAGACAATCAAAAAAGTCTGACTGTAGGAGAACCCTCTATGAAATTGGCCTATTGGATGTATGCGGGTCCCGCTCATATTGGCACTTTAAGGATCGCCAGTTCCTTTAAAAATGTTCATGCTATCATGCACGCTCCTCTGGGAGACGATTATTTTAACGTCATGCGCTCGATGTTGGAAAGGGAGCGTAATTTTACCCCCGTCACTGCTAGTATTGTCGATCGTAATGTTTTAGCCCGGGGTTCCCAAGAAAAAGTCGTCGATAATATTGTTCGCAAAGATCGCGAAGAAAGTCCCGATTTAATCGTTTTAACCCCCACCTGTACCTCCAGCATTCTCCAAGAGGATTTACAAAACTTTGTCGAAAGAGCGCGACAGGATGCCCAAGGAGATGTGCTGCTGGCCGATGTTAACCACTATCGCTATAATGAACTACAAGCGGCCGATAAAACTCTCTATCAAATTATCAAATATTATCTCGATAAGGCCCAGAGAAAAGGGGAAATTATCTCCCAGAAAACCCCTAAACCTTCGGTTAATATTATTGGTATTACCACCCTCGGTTTCCATAACCAACATGATCGCACGGAATTAAAGCGGTTAATGGCAGATTTGGACATTGAAGTTAACGAAATTATTCCCGAAGCTGCCTCGGTGGACAACTTAAAAAATCTGCCCCGCGCTTGGTTTAATCTGGTTCCCTATCGAGAAGTGGGATTAATGACAGCCAAATATCTCGAAAGTGAATTCGCTATGCCCTACGTTGATATTACCCCCATGGGAGTGGTGGAAACAGCGCGCTGTATTCGCAAAATCCAAGAGGTAATTAATGCCCAAGGTGCAGCAGTAGATTACGAAGATTTTATCAATGAACAAACTCTGCATATCTCCCAAGCTGCTTGGTTTTCTCGTTCCATTGACTGTCAGAATTTGACAGGGAAAAAAGCGGTGGTTTTTGGTGATAATACCCACGCAGCCGCTATGACAAAAATTCTCGCCAGAGAGATGGGAATTCATGTGGTTTTAGCGGGTACTTATTGCAAGTATGATGCGGATTGGTTCCGGGAACAAGTGAGTGAATATTGCGATGAAGTGTTAATTAGTGATGATAATGGGGCGATAGGAGATGCTATTGCTCGCTTGGAACCAGCGGCGATATTTGGTACTCAAATGGAACGTCATGTGGGCAAACGTTTAGATATTCCCTGTGGAGTAATTGCCGCACCTATTCATATCCAAAATTTCCCCCTCGGTTATAAACCTTTCTTAGGTTACGAAGGCACTAATCAGATCGCCGATTTGGTCTATAATTCCTTTACTTTGGGTATGGAAGATCACCTATTAGAGATATTCGGTGGTCATGATACAAAAGAGGTAATTACTAAGGGTATTTCGGCAGATTCTGACCTAAATTGGAATAAGGAAGCGACGGCAGAATTACAGAAAATACCCGGTTTTGTGCGGGGGAAAGTTAAACGAAATACCGAAAAATTCGCCCGGGAGCGAGGTATTGGTGAAATAACTTTAGAGGTAATGTATGCCGCTAAAGAATCCGTAGGAGCTTAATCATTTCTTAGGGCTGAAAGTTAACAGCATTCAGCCCTATTTTTTTTAGTTATTTACTTAATCCCTGAAGTATTCTTTCCTCTACTCCTTTCCCCTGAATTAACACTCCAAATCCTCCTAAACCGGTGGGATTGATTAATTGATGTAGGGCATCTCGACGCTGAAATATCGTTAATATATCGATTTTTCCTTGAGAAAGTTGATTTAATCTATCTCCCAATCCCAAAGCCATTAAAAATAATCCTTGCTGAGTAAAACCGAGATTTTTTAAGTCTAATTTCTCCCCTTGACGTTGTAAAGCGGTAAAATCCACATGAGTGGTAATATCTTGTTCTCCCACCCACAAATAAGGATGATCATGACGCTGATGTTGTCGATAACATTGTAGGGTTCCTTGACTTCTTTGGGGATGATAATATTTTTCGGCAGTGTAACCGTAATCTATGGTTAAGATATAACCTCGATCGAGTTTCCGATTAACGGTTTCTAACCAGTCTAAAGCTAATAAGTTTACCTCGGTTTGATAACCCTCCGGATAAAGTGGGGAAGGAATATTTATCCCCACTAAATCAAAATAGTCTTTGATTCTGTCAGTAGATAAATCTCCGATAATCTCCTGAAAAGGTTCCCCCAATCCCAGATAAATTTCTCGTAATTCTCCCGACTCGATCACAACTCGATGGACAGGAAAAGCATCGATTAACTCATTACTAAACACACAACCCACAAGGGAATTATCGGCTAAATCCGGCCAACTTTGCCAAGATACCGGGGAATATCCCGCTAAAGTTGCCCGTTGTCTTTCCCTGAGTTTCTGAGATTGTTCGATAATTATATAACTGAGATTTTGATAAAAATCAGCATAGCTATCACTTAAATAATCAAGGATATCCTTCGCTAAAATCCCCGAACCTGCTCCCACTTCCACTAAAGTAAATCCAGGCGAATTGCCCAAAAATTCCGCCATCTCGACAAATTGCTCTGCCAACAATTGACCAAAATCTGCCCCTAGAGACGAGGAAGTAAAAAAATCTCCTTTTGAGCCAATTTCTACTTTTCCAGAGGTGTAATAGCCATAATCAGGGTGATAGAGAGCTAAATCCATCCAGCGCTCGAAGCTAATTCGACCCGCTACTGATTGTTTAATTTCCTCTAGGATGATTGCTTCTAAATTCATCTTGATCAGGGAATTATGAATTATGAATTATGAATTATGAAATGGGAATTATACTAAATCCAGTTACTAAAGACTGATTATCTATTCCTTCTTTTGCCTGAGTGCCTCTTGCCTTTTGCCCATCCTTATAAGTAGGTAGGCACAATTATTTGTAGGATGGGTTAGCGGTAGCGTAACCCATGCGGGCGTTGGGTTTCATGCTTCAACCCAACCTACGTTCATTTTATATTTAATTCCACCCACCTACTTAGGGTTTACTGAAAAAGTTTGTTGGTGGGGCTAGGGTGTGGGGTGTGGGGTGTGGGGTGTAGGGTTTTACCCATTTTCAGGCGGTCAATTACCTAATTTTCAGGGAAAAAGTCCCTGAATTTTCCCCCTGATCACTCCCATGCCGGGTACTTTTTGATTGACAAAAAGTCTAAAAGTCTTACCCAACAAGGTTTTTAGATTTATTCAGCAAACCCTACTTAAGTAGCCTATACTCAACGGATTTAGTATTAGTAAACAGTAATCATTGATCAGTAAACAGGTATAAAGATAAAGATAAAGATAACTAACTAATTAACTTAAAACTTACATCTGATCACTGATAACTGATAACTGATCACTGATAACTGATAACTGATAACTGATAACTGATTTAATCTCCCGCATGATAGGAACTGCGGACTAGGGGGCCGGATCTAACCTGGGAAAAACCCATTTTTTGGGCAATTTCTCCCAACTCGCTAAATTCTGCGGGAGTCCAATATTTCTGTACGAGCAAATGTTCCAGAGAAGGACGCATATATTGACCAATAGTAACTCGATCGCAGTCGATCGCCCGTAAATCTGCCAAAGTCTCGATAATTTCCTCTTTTGTCTCACCGTGACCGACCATTAGGCCAGATTTCGTCGGAATTGACCGATCGATTTCCTTAACATAACGCAAAACCGCCAAAGAGCGATCGTATTTAGCCCCGCGTCTAACCGGTCCTTGCAAACGGCGCACCGTCTCGATATTGTGATTGTAACAGGCAGGTTTTGCCCCTACCACCGTCGCCACCCGTTCCTGTTGACTTCCCTTGCCTCCGGCAAAATCCGGGGTTAACACTTCAATTAAAGTGTGGGGATTGAGTTCGCGAATGGCTGTCATCGTCCGCACGAACCAACTGGCTCCGCCGTCTTCCAGATCATCTCTAGCTACAGAAGTCAAGACAACGTAACTTAAATTTAACAATTGCACCGCTTCTGCCACTTTTTGCGGTTCCTCCACATCGAGAGGCATGGGTGCATGACCCTTATCCACTTGACAAAAAGCACAGGACCGGGTACAGGTGGGACCCATCAACAAAAAAGTCGCCGTACCTTGGGCATAACATTCGCCGCGATTGGGACAGCGACCCTCCTCGCAGATAGTATGAATGTTCCTTTGTTTGATAATGCGCTGAACCGTGGAAATTTCGCTAGATTTGCCGAGCGAACGCCGTAACCAAGGGGGTAAAGAGGTAATTTCCTTGCGCCACTGTGGGGAAATATTGGACATGAGAAGTTAAGTAGGGTGTTGGGGATTTCAGTTATCAGTAATCAGTTATCAGTGAGGGGTTGGGGTTGGGGAGAGGGTAGAAGGGAGAAGGGAGAAGAGAGAAGGGAGAATAAATAAAAGCTGACGGCTGATAGCTAAAAAGCTGATAACCGACTCCCCAAAACGAAAACTTCCTATCTCACCATTAAGATAACTGCTATAAGCTGAGAAAGCGGGTAAAGATCATTGTTAATCAAAAAGGAAACTTAGGCAATGGGACGATGGCAACGGAGAAAAATTTTCAATCTGGTCATTCAAGGATTGGCGGGTTGCCTCTTAGTTAGTATATTTGTTCTTAATTCCCTGCCATCCCTAGGCCAAAATTTTCTAGTTCCATTTGCATCTCCCACGGGGACAAGGATTTTTGTAGCCGGGGATATAGAATATGCTTCCGTGAATCTAGATGGATTTGCCTTATCGAAAATTTGGGTTAAAACCCCGTCCTTTTAGGACGGCTTTAAGCTACAATGGAAAAAGCGATAACCAAGCTAAAAACTGAACCTTGACAACAGATAGTAGGGGGTTTTGTTCAGAAAAGAATTCAAATTCGGCCT
>NZ_JAPZQJ010000418.1:0-21537 GCF_027530405.1 Microcystis sp. LE19-41.2A
CTGGGAGTGAGCGGGGGGAAAATTCAGGTACTTTTTCCCTGAAAATTAGGTAATTGACCAGATGAAAATCGGTAAAACCCTACACCCCACACCCCACACCCCACACCCTGCCCCCACGAAAAACTTTTTCAGCAAACCCTAGGTACTGATACTATTTGGGAACGATTGTCAAACAATTGTAAAACTTCGTTATATTTAAGGAACATTTGAGAGACTAAGGAGCAGCGGAGTTGTGGCTTTATACGCGGATTTGCATCGGCATTTAGGGGGATCGGTAGTACCGAGAATTCTCTGGCGCTACTTTCACAGACATGAGCGGGATTTAGCGGCCAAATTCCAGGAATACCCCGCTTTTGAGGAATTTTACACCCGTGAACGCAATAGTTTAGATGAGTATTTGGAATTACATACCCTAGTCGAAAGTGTTCAAACCGCCCAAACTTTGCCCTATTTTATTTATCGTCTGATTCGCGGCGCTTACATCTTCGAGAATCTTGCCTATTTAGAATTGCGCTATACTCCCTACTATCGCACCGACGAACATTTGAACCAAACAGAGCGAATCGAGCAAATGCGCTCGATTGTCGAGATCGTCGGTCAAGCCTCGAAAATGAGCGAATATCCGATTATTACCAGTCAAATTCTCTGTATGCACTCGCGACTTCCCTCCCAAGTCAACAAAGCGATCGTTGATCTGGCCCTAGAGATGAAAGAATACGTCTGTGCGATCGATATTGCCGGGGGTGATTCCTACTACCAAACTCGACTAGAGGAATTTGCTGGTTTATACAGTTATGCCAGGGAAGAGGGTTTAAACACCACCGGCCATCTTTACGAAACAAAGGACGGTTGTTATCCCCAATTACTGCCCTATCTGCAAAGAATTGGTCACGGTATTCAAATTCCCCTACAATATCCGGAATTGCTGCCGGAAGTTGCCCGTCGTCATCAATGTTTAGAAGTCTGTCCCACCACCTATTTAAAAACTGGCACCCTCGAAAGTTTATCGCAATTAAAGATAGTCTTTGATCGCTGTTTTGAAGCGGGGGTTGATATTGCTATCTGTACCGATAATGCCGGTTTACACAATGTCCGGCTGCCCTTCGAGTACGAAAATTTACTCACCCTGGACGTGATCGATTTCCGACAATTACAAGCTTGTCAAGATGCGGCTTTTCGTCATGCTTTTGCCTGGCCCTACAGTCAAAAACCCGCCTCACTTTTAACTGGTTTGTTATCAGTGGATAATCCCAAATTACCGGTTTATCAGTAACAGAATTAACTTTAGTTCGGGTTAAGCAACTTCTTTACCGCTCCCGAACTATAGCGTTTTCCGACTCTCCTGCATCTGGTTTGGGGAATTCTACTGAATCTTGATTAAACTCAACCCAAAGAGAGTATAGGTACAGAGAGAGCCGAGACCGAACATCAGGGAACGAGCGATCGGGACATTAGTGATATAAAAAAGGGAAAATAGAAGCCGGAGGATCACGAAAGCGATCGCACAGACAGCGGCCAGGGATGAGGATACTCCTGTAACGTAGGCCATGAGAGCGGCAGCACTATAGATCATAAAGGTTTCAAAACCATTTTGATGGGCCCAAGTTGCTCGTTTAGCGTAGTCTGGGAGTTGGTCGAACATGGCCCGGGGAGCGGAGGTATCGTAACCCACCTTAGCTCTAGCGTAAGCCACCAGCAGAAAAGGTAGATAGACAGAGATAGCGGCAGCCACTATCGAATAGAGAAGAATGGCACTGACGGAGAGATTCATCGCTGAATTTAGTCAAAATAAAATAGGGTAACTAGCTTGCGTTGATCTTCCGCTTCCGCGCAGGTTTGCAAAAGGGTCTGACTGTCGTGGAAAGCAAAACAGATTAACTGTTGACAACGATTGATAATCTCGCGATTACAGAGGCTGCTGGCTTCCCCTAGGGATAGATGGTCATTTTCGGGACATTCCACCAGATGGATAACCTGCTGGAGTTGTTCTTGGGATTCCAGGGGCTGGCGATCGAGACTTTGGGGTAAGATCACGGTTAACAGATTAGGATCTGCCCGCATTGCCCCCTTAATGACGGCGGAATTGGTTCCCGTCGCCCCGGAGGTCATAATCCGATTGCCCGCCAGCACGAGGGCATAGGCCATCATTTCGATCAATTGCTGGTGCGTGATGGGAACGTGACGGGAACCCAATAAAGCGACGCGCTTAGAACCGGTCTGCTGAATGGCGGCTAGTTCTTGAGCTAGAGTGTCTAGGGTGTTAGTGGTATCTACAGATTGACTCAAAGACTTTTACTGCAAATTCGGACTGATTAACCGTCCGTTATTGTAGCATCGAATTGTCATAATCGGAAATTTGTCCCAAAAAACCCCAGCTACCGATCGAGGTGTTCTTTCGGTGGTGGTCCCCTATGATCCCTCAAAAATTGTTATTGGTGGGGAAGTGCCTCTAGATTCTACGGTAAGATAGGTGCATAGACGATATTTACCCCAGAGCCATGACCACTTCTCCTGTTCCCCAAGGGGACGATTTTAGCGATCGCCAGATCCGTCCCGTACAATATCGGGATTTGGAAGACATTGAAGCTTTAACCCTGGATGACTTCGATGAGGATATTGATCGTCGCGCCCAAAATTTCCGCACCCAGGTGCAGCAGGTGCGGCCTTGGTTTGGGTTATTTAAAATTCTCAGTTTTTTTCCCAATCCTCTCCAACACCGTTTTCATGTCTATGTGGCTGAGTCCATGGCCAATCGGGGAGAAGAAGGGAAAATTCGCGGGGCAATCCAAGTCACCCCTTTTAATAGTAGTCGCAGCACTTGGCGGGTGGAACAGGTGCGGGTGCATCCAGGGGAGTCTTTAAGCGAACCCAAGGGCATCGGGGCGCAATTACTGCGTTATTGTCTAGAAACGGTTTGGGAAGCGCGCACCTGGGTGTTAGAGGTTAATATCAATCAAAAGGACAGTTTGGCACTTTTTCGGCAACACGGTTTTCAGCCTTTGGCGGAATTAACCTATTGGTCTTTACCGCCGCAATTATTACAGGAATTGAGCAAACAAGAGGCAGATTTACCGAATTTACTGCCTGTGAGCAATGCTGACGCTCAATTGCTCTATCAGTTAGATTGTGTGTCTATGCCGCCGCTACTGCGTCAGGTATTTGATCGCCATATCCAGGATTTTAAAATCAATTTAGTTGATAGTTTACTCGGTCGCTGTCAAGGTTGGTGCGGCGGTCCGCAAATTAGTCGCGGTTACGTTTTTGAACCGCAACGAAAAGCGGCGATCGGTTATTTTGAATTAATTCTATCTAATCGGGATGAGCGACCCCATCAAGCGAAATTAATTGTCCATCCCGCCTACACTTGGCTCTATCCTAAGTTATTAATCCAGATGGCCCAGATCACTCGCAAGTATCCCCCTCGCTCGCTAGAGTTGATATCTGCCGATTATCAGCACGAAAGACGGGAATATCTGGAACAATTGGGAGCGATCCGCAGTTCCCACACCCTAATGATGTCGCGCTCGGTATGGCACAAAATCCGCGAAACTAAGCCGGAAAATTCCGCCCTGGCAGAAATGCTGCAGGGTTTACAACCGGTGCCGCGAACTCCCATCCCTAGTCGGATGTCTTGGTTAAAATGGCCTAATAATCCCCCCCTGGACCCCCTCGACAGTCCGGGGGAACTTCCCCCGGTCAAACCGCCCTCGGAACCCCCCGATCAGGGGCATCCAGTGTGATGGAAAGAGTCGCCGCCCTCGGCTTAGATATCGGCAAAAAACGGGTAGGAGTGGCAGGATGTGACGGCACTGGTTTAATCGCCACCGGTTTAACCACGATTATCCGTTCTTCCTTTGTTGCCGAGGTACCACAGTTTGAGGCGATTGTCAAGGAAAGAAATATTAAGATTTTGGTGGCGGGACTGCCCTATACCATGGCCGGAGAACTAGGATTTCAGGCCCAACAGGTGCAAAAATACGCCCAGAAACTAGCGATCGCCTTAGATTTGCCCCTCGAATACATTGATGAGCGTTGCACGTCCCTAGAGGCGGAAGAATTCTTAAAAGCCAAAAAACAGTTTTCCTCTTGGGATAAGGGAGCGATCGATCGGGAAGCGGCGGCGATTATTTTACAACAATGGCTCGATCGCCGACGGCGAGTTAATACTGTTGTTTGAGGAGATAACGGCAAGGGTTAATCACAGAAACCAAAAACCTAACTAATACTATCCAAAATTACTCATGACTTATGCTATAATAGCTTTATGAGTAAGTTAACCATATCGGAAGCCGCTAAATTGAAAGGTGTAAGCGTATCGACGTTAAGGCGTTGGGAGTCTGAAGGTAAACTAATTCCAGAACGGACTGCTAATGGGCATCGTCGTTATACAATTTCTCAGTTGCTTGGAGTAAAAGAGAATCTTTCCTATACTGTTGGCTATTGTTGTGTTTCTAGTCATGACCAAAAGAAAGATTTAGAACGTCAAAAAGAAGTTGTCGAACTGTTTTGCGCTCAAAACGGTTGGCAAGTTGAAATTATAGACGACTTAGGTTCAGGACTTAACTACAACAAAAAAGGATTAAAGCGATTAATTCGGTTGATTGTTGATAGTAAAGTAGAGAGATTGGTCTTAACTCATAAGGATAGATTACTTAGATTTGGTAGTGAACTAATCTTTAGTCTGTGTGAGCAATTCGGAACTGAAGTTGTCATTATCAATCGAACTGAAGACAGTACATTTGAGGAGGATTTAGCGCCAGATGTCTTAGAAATCATTACGGTATTTTCCGCTAGATTGTATGGCTCTAGAAACCATAAAAATAGAAAAATCGTAGAGGAGTTAAGAGACGTTGCTACTAGGATTCAAGACTGAGTTAAAACTAAATAATCAACAACGCTCATTATTAGCCCAACACGCAGGAACCGCACGTCATGCTTGGAATTGGGGTTTGGCTTTAACCAAGCAAATTTTAGACCATAATCAAGCTAACCCTGATGAAAAAATCAAGTTTCCTACGGCTATTGACCTTCATCAATGGTTGGTAGCATTGGTAAAATCAGAGCATGATTGGTATTACCAAGTGTCTAAATGCGCCCCCCAATGGGCGTTAAGAGCTTTATCTGATGCTTGGAAAAGATGCTTCAAGAAGATAGCTAAACCACCAAATTTCAAGAAGAAAGGTAAACAGGATAGTTTCACTTTAGATGGGAGCATTAAAATTGCCCATCAAAAGATAAAAGTTCCTGTGATTGGTTGGTTAAAAACTTACGAGCGGCTACCTGATGGATACCAGCCAAAATCTGTTACTATTAGTAAAAAAGCTAATAGGTGGTTTATTAGTTTTAAGATGGAAGTTGAACAGCAAACAACCAATAAAACTTATGATGTAGTTGGTTGTGATCTAGGAATTAAATCTTTGGCTACTTTATCGACAGGTGAAACGTTTGAAGGCTCTAAAAGTTATCGTAAATACGAAAAACAATTAGCCAGACTTCAATACTTGAACCGACATAAGGTAAAAGGTTCAAATAATTGGAACAAAGCCCAACGGCAAATAGCTAAACTTCATTTTAAAATAGCTAATATCCGTAAAGATACGTTACATAAACTCACCACTTATTTAGCCAAGAACCACGGCCAGATAGTAATTGAGGATTTAAATGTGTCTGGGATGATGGCTAATCACAAATTAGCTAAAGCCGTTCAGGATATGGGTTTTTACGAGTTCCGAAGACAACTTGATTATAAAACTCAGTTGTATGGTTCGGAATTAATCATAGCCGATAGGTGGTTTCCTAGCAGTAAAACCTGTTCCAATTGTGGGTACAAAAAAGAGTCTCTATCTTTAACTGAAAGAGTTTTTGAGTGTGAGCAATGCCATGTAGTTTGCGGTCGAGACTTGAACGCTAGTCTGAATCTAGCTTCTTTGGCGGTGAGTTCCACCGTGTCAGCTTGTAGAGTAGATAGTGCCGACACTACTACAGTGAAGCAGGAAGTTAACGTCAAATTTGCTCATGAGTAGATTTGAGTAGGTTTAACAGAACGGAACTGGTAGCCAAAGCCTCTATTGACACTCCCCGAAGCGCTCATGGGAGGGAGTGTCAACTCTACCAATCACCGCCGCCGCCACCCCCACCGCTACTGCCACCGCCGAAATCACCACCATCATAACCGCCACCACCATAACCACCACCATCATAACCGCAATAGTCGCTATTGCCGTTGCTGCCACCACTGCGGCCACCTCGACCATTGCCACCAACGGCACAACGAAAATAAACAAAATATAGAATTAACATCAAGGGAAAAGACACTCCCACCATCAGGATAGCCAAAACAAGATGAAGAATGGACATTGCGATTTGAGGCTTAAATTCAGTTTGTCGCAACCCATAAGCACTACGGAGAAACCCGCTCACAACTGTTACACCTGCTCGAATACCTTCTTCGTAGTTTCCCGTTTTGAAGCTAGGAATCATGTAGGTGTAGATAATATCCTTGACCTGAGCATCGGGTAAAAATCTTTGGACTCCATAACCGGTCTCGATTTCTACCCGTCTATCCTTGAGGGAAACGAGGATTAAAACCCCGTTATCTTGCGATTTTTTGCCGATTTTCCAACGATTAAATAGGGCTGTGGCGTAGGCTTTGGGGGTAGGATAGGGTAAGGTATCGGGGACGGTGACAACAGCAATTTCTGCGCCGGTTTCTACCTCTAATTTGGCTATGTCACCGGAAATTTGCGTAACACCCGCCCGACTTAAAATATTAGCTCGATCGCTGACCCATAATCCCCCTTGCGGATTTAGTTTCGGTATCTGTTCAATGGGAATAGCGTTGACTAAGGGGGGTAAAATAACAGGGGGAAGAGCGAACATTGTCACCAGAAAAATTCCTAGGGGCAAGGGGCGAATTTTAATCATTTTCCTGTCTCTCCATCGGTTTGTAGTCTTGTTTTAGCAATAATGCGGGTTTTCTTTAAATCTCCCTCGCTCAATTCTTCTCCCACCTGTAAACGGGTGGCATTAGTTTGGAGGACAGTGGCGGCGTTTTTTTCTCCCAATTGTAAGGCGGTTTTGGCGGCGGTTTGTAGCATGGTGGCGGCGGCTGCTCGATCGCCCTGTTTTAATTTTTCTTCAGCGATTTGGGTTTGACGATATTTGGCTAAAGTCAGAGTCGATTTCTGAACTTGCTCGTTTAATTGGGATTGATAGATAGCTTGGGAGGCGATATTAAGGCTAACAGTCGCAGTTTCTAGCCCTTTTTGACCAGAAGCGGGATCATCGTAGCGAATCTTCACCTTAGCTATGGTATGAGTACCGGGGGGAATTTGGTCGATATAGAGATTGAGGAGGATAATTTTTTCTTCATCTATCATTAAATCACCCAAACGGGTGATGTAAAAATTGCCCTCTTTTTGTAGGCTCATTTCTATAGTTTCTGGGGCAACTTGGGCGATGGGTTTTAAGTCGGCTAAATGAGTCCGAGCATCTAATTCTAATTGCAGGAAAGCGTTAGTTAACCGGACAGATTGCAAACGGTTAAATAGACGAGTAAATTCAATTAAAGCCTGTTCGGGTCTTTCGATATAAGATAAACTTCCGCCAGCGATATCGGCAATTTTTTCTAGGATATCTTGATTCCAATGATCGCCAAAACCGAAGGTATTTAAGGTGATACCGTACTCAGCTGCTACTGCGGCTAATTTTAAACAGCGTTGATTATTTCCGTGTTCATTTTCACCATCGGTAAGCAGAAAAATATGAGACACATAACCTTTGCTGCCGGTGGAACTTTCTTGAATACCTAATTTTATCCCTTCATCGATCGCCGTACCTCCTCCCGCTTGTAATTGTTGAATTTTTGAGCGAATTAAGGTCAGATCATCCTCTCGCGATTGGGAGGGAAGAATAACTTTGGCGCGATGATCGAAAGCTATTACCGAGAGACGATCGTTAACCCCGAGGGATTCTATTAAACTGAAGGCCGCTTTTTTCACCGTTTCTAGCGGTTTTCCCTGCATAGAACCGCTATGATCGAGAACTAAACAAAGATTAATCGGTAAATTTGTGTTGATCTGTTCACTGGTGGCGGCGATCGATAGCATCAGTTGACGTTGACTGCTGTTTTGATTAGCATCGATATGACTGTCACTCAAGGCCGATTTTAGAGTTACCCGCATAAGAGTTTTTTATCGTGGTCGTTGATATTTATATTGTAATGAGTATAGTTAAATTTGTGCTTATTTTCCCGTCTGGCATCGAGTTAGACAAGTTCGAGCATTGGGTGCATCTCATTTTTGTCAATCTACGATGCACACCTGTGGTTGTTCATATATTGGGAATAATTTAAGAGTCACTGATAATTCCCGATTGTCGATATTTCTACAAAGTTAAGATGCGGCCCCAGCAGTTCTTGTGGGAAATTTTACCGTGGCTGGTCGGACTTATTCTTTCGTGGAAGTCATGGCAAAATCTCTTTAACGCGAACTAAAGTTATTTACTCTTTTTGAGATGATAATAAATTGGAATCGATGTTAATCAGGGGAAGGGAGCCTGAACCAGTCATGACGACAGGAAAACGTCCATCCCACTTTTCGATTGCTCGTTGTTGTAAAATTTCTGCTGTTAGGTTTTGGCGCAATAGTTTTTGAGCTTCTGCCTGTCCCTTTGCGCGGTTGATTTCCGCTTTCGCTTCCTGTGCTGCTTGTTGTGCGCGAAAAGCTGCTTCTTGTGCCTTTTGTTCTGCTACTTGTTTGGCTTCAATCGCTGCGTTAAACTTTTCAGAAAAACCAAAATTAACGAGAGATACATCATTGATAATTATCCCATAACGTCTTAGTCTTTGGGCGAGGGAATTGTCAATTTCACGTTTGAGTTCTCCTCGCTCTTGCAAGATATTTTGTACGGCACGTTGTGCTGTTGCCGCTTTGACAATTTCCGATACTGCTGGGTTGATAATACCAGAGACAATCTCATTGATATCCCCAACTTGTTGATAAATCTGATTGACTTTGTCGGGGTCGATGTGCCAGTTAACGATAATAGTTGTTTCCACATCTTGCAAATCTTTAGAAGCTCCTTTTGCCTTTACTTCCGTTGTTTGCACTCGAACGTTGATGGGCTTGATCTTGGTGACAATCGGTATAACGGGATGAATTCCTTCATCGAGGATTTGTTTTTGCACTTTGCCAAAGTACATGACAACGCCGCGTTCGCCAGTATCAATAACGGCAAAAGGGCGCAGTATGGTAGTAAAAGCTAATATTAAAATTCCCCCCGCTATGAATGGGAACATATTGCGATTGTAATTCATGACAACTCCTTAGATATTTGATCGGTTTTATCGTACCACTGTTATTATAATCCTGTTTAAAAAGTATGGGAAAGTGGGGAGAAACAATCCATAACTGAGTTTTTAAAGTTCGATTGGGATTAACTAGAGGAGAGAAGGAAAGTGAGAGGGCCCGTTTAAGACAAAGCAGCGATCGCTTGTTCTAGGGCCAGGGAAATATGAGTCCAATGGGTTCCCCCCTGACAAAAAACGATATAGGGTTCCCGTAGGGGTCCATCGGCGGAGAATTCCGAGGTGCTACCATCGATAAACGTGCCACCAGCCATCACTACTTGGCTCTCATAGCCCGGCATTTGGGCAGGAATGGGATCCAAGTAGGAACCGATGGGAGAATAGGCTTGAATGGCTTTACAGAAGGCAATCAGCTTATCGGGGGAACCGAGTTTAATCGCTTGAATAATATCGCGTCGAGGCACAAAAGGAGCCGGATTGACTGGATAACCCAACTTATCGCCCACATAGGCAATTAAATGACTGCCTTTCATCGCTTCTCCCACCATTTGCGGTGCTAGAAACAATCCCTGATAAAGAAGACGATTTTGGTCAAAAGTTGCCCCTCCCTCCCTACCGATTCCCGGTGCTGTCAGACGATAGCAGGCCATTTCCACTAATTCCGCTTTACCTGCTATGTATCCCCCGGCCGTGACGATTGTACCTCCGGGATTTTTAATTAGAGAACCGGCCATTAGATCTGCTCCCACGTTGGTGGGTTCTTGGGTGTTGATAAATTCTCCATAGCAATTATCGACAAAACAGACCGTATTCGGGTTTTGTTGTTTAACTATACGGACAATTCTCTCGATTTCGTCAATAGACAAACTCGATCGCCAGGAATAACCGCAGGATCTTTGAATATGTACTAAACGGGTTTGGGGTTTAACTGCTGTTGCCAAAGCCAACCAATCGATCGCACCGGTAGAATCTAGCTCTAATTGCCGATAACTAACGCCAAAATCCTTTAAAGAGCCTTGACCACTGCCCCTAATCCCAATTACTTCTTCTAGGGTATCGTAGGGCGCACCCGCTACCGCTAACATCTCATCCCCCGGTCGAAGAACCCCATACAAGGCACAGGCGATCGCATGGGTTCCTGAAACAAATTGTACCCGCACCGCCGCCTTTTCGGCCCCCAGGGCTTGGGCGAACACTTGATCTAAAGTATCCCGTCCCAAGTCATCATGACCATAACCACTAACACTAGCAAAATGATGCACTCCGACGCGGTTTTCACGGAAAGCACCGAGGACTTTACGGAGATTTTCCTTGACCTGTGCGTCAATTTCCGAAAAGATGGGGAGTAGGGCCTTTTCTGCCCTGTGGAGTAGAGAGGGGATATCCATCAAACAATAGACTGTGATATTTGTTACTATTTATTAAGCGTCAAAGTTCCCCCTGTGTCAAATCGAGACAGATAAGACAATGATGCTCTGTCTCCTGTTGTTTCCCTTTGGGTTATTCAATGACTGTTGCGACTTCCGAAAAACTGCCCATTGACTGGGTGACTCTCATCTACATGGCTTTTATCCACTTAGTGGCTCTTTTAGCCTTCTTGCCTGGCAATTTTAGCTGGGGTGCTGTGGGAGTGACATTAATTCTCTATTGGATTACTGGGGGTTTAGGAATTACCCTCGGTTTTCATCGTTTGGTCTCCCATCGGAGTTTTAAGACTCCCAAATGGTTAGAATACTTTCTGGTTTTCTGCGGGACCCTCGCTTGTCAGGGGGGTGCGATCGCATGGATAGGTTTACATCGTATTCATCATAAATATTCTGATACTGCTCCCGATCCCCACGATTCTAATAAAGGTTTCTGGTGGAGTCACATGGGTTGGATGCTGCACGAAATTCCTGCCGACGAAGAAATCGCTCGTTTTACCCAAGATATCGCCGACGATCCTTTCTATAAATTCTGTCAAAATTATTTTGTTCCTATCCAAATTGTTTTAGGCTTAATTCTCTATGCTATAGGTGGTTGGCCGTTTGTAATTTGGGGAATTTTTGTTCGCTTGGTCTTAGTTTTCCACTCCACTTGGTTTGTCAATAGCGCCACCCACAAATTTGGTTATGTTAGCCATGAATCCCACGATAATTCTAAAAATTGTTGGTGGGTTGCTCTCCTAACTTTTGGTGAAGGTTGGCACAATAATCACCATGCCTATCAGTATTCTGCCCGTCATGGCCTACAATGGTGGGAAGTTGACCTGACTTGGATGACCATTCGTCTGCTGCAAATTCTGGGATTAGCTACTAATATTAAGTTACCCCCCAGCACGGCAACGGCGACAGAAAGTTAGTTTTATCCAGTTGTTAAATTAAATCTAGCCGAACTTATGTTTAAGTTCGGTTATTTTTTCTGCGACTTAACCCAAATCTGACGGCTTTTCCCACGGCACAACTGAGGAATATAGGTACTGCCAATCCTCCCCCAAAAAACGAAATCATTGATAGGATAAACTTGATTATTTCCCCCTCTGTCGAACATTGACTGGGGAAAGCACAACTCATCCCAAGAGCGAAGGATAACCAACCAAAAAAGAAAACACACAGGGGAAATAAGAGGCAAAAAACCAGACCCCCCGCTAGACAGCCTAATCCATTGGCCTTTCTATTCGATTTCTTCTCTGTCACCATCTCTATCGCTAACTTTTTCTAAGCCTTAGCATAAAAAGGTCAAACTATCAACTTTTTTAACAAATGTTTAATATTTACGCTGATGTGCCGGAAAGACCCCGGAGAACGTATATTTAAAGCTAATCCCCAAATTATATTAAGTTTCTAATGAAAAAAATCTCGATTTTAGGCTCTACAGGCTCGATCGGCACTCAAACTCTCGATATTGTCACCGATCATCCCGATAAGTTTCAAGTGGTGGGATTAGCCACGGGTAATAATATTCAACTACTATCGGAGCAAATTCGGCAATTTCGCCCGCAAATCGTGGCGATTAATAACGAAAGTCAACTAGAAGACCTAAAAAGCCTAATTTCCGACCTTGACTATACCCCGATTATCCTAGCAGGAAAGGAAGGAGTAATCGAAGTGGCCCGTTATGGCGATTCCGAAAGCGTCGTCACGGGAATTGTCGGTTGTGCGGGATTGCTGCCGACGATTGCCGCTATTACTGCTGGTAAAGATATTGCCCTCGCTAATAAAGAAACCCTGATTGCTGGCGGTCCAGTGGTGCTGCCTTTAGTGGAAAAACACCGAGTTAAATTATTACCTGCTGACTCGGAACATTCAGCTATTTTTCAGTGTTTACAGGGAGTTCCCACTGGGGGATTAAAAAAGATTATTCTCACTGCTTCTGGGGGTGCTTTTCGCGATTTACCCGTGGAAAAATTGCCGCAAGTAACCGTAGCTGATGCCCTCAAACATCCCAACTGGTCTATGGGCAGAAAAATCACCATCGATTCGGCTACTTTAATGAATAAAGGTCTAGAAGTTATCGAAGCTCATTATTTATTTGGTGTCGATTATAATGCGATCGATATTGTTATTCATCCTCAAAGTATTATTCACTCTTTAATTGAGTTACAGGATACATCGGTTTTAGCTCAATTAGGCTGGCCAGATATGCGTTTACCCCTGTTATATGCCTTGTCTTGGCCCGAAAGAATTTATACCGATTGGGAACCTTTGAATTTAGTTAAAGCCGGCAGTTTAACTTTCAAAGAACCCGATCATCAAAAATATCCCTGTATGGGATTAGCCTACGCAGCTGGCCGCGCAGGTGGGGCAATGCCAGCAGTATTAAACGCGGCTAATGAACAAGCGGTAGCGTTATTTTTAGAAGAAAAGATTAGCTTCTTAGATATTCCCCGGGTGATCGAAAAAGTTTGCGATCGCTTTGCAATTCATAACACTTCTACCCCTAGCCTAGATGACATTTTAGCCGCCGATAATTGGGCGCGTCAAGAGGTATCTAACTGTCTGATTGCCAATCCGGTCTAGATAGTCTAGATTCTGTAGGGATGTTAACTATAATGTCTCTACAGATATAGGATAGAAAAATCACTAATTTCGGCTATTTTTTCTAGTTAACTAGATTTATGATGATCATGACAAGGGTTGATAAGTAGCTGGTTATAATTAAATTAAAAATGGATTTTAGGTTCGATCCCCCCTGCCCCCCTTGATAAGGGGGGTGCCGATAGGCGGGGGGATCTGATAACTTTTAACGCCTACCTACTTAACCTTCAATAAACCTCTTGACTAATTAATTTTTGAGGGTTCAAAAACGGCAAAAATAAGGATTAAATTGCCTAAAATCCGTAAATAGACCATTTAATTGATTATTATTCATTCTTAATTCTCCTGACTACTGACTCCTAACCCTAACAACAATTTTTGATTTTTACAATGAGGTGTAATGACCCTGAAACTTGATCAAAAATAAGATAAAATAAACAAGATAGCGGTTATTACTTTTAATTTTCTATGGTTACAACTTCTCTATCCCTCCCCGAAATCGCCAGAGAAACCCGTCAAGCGAGTCGTCAACTGGCTATCCTGACTAACGAAGAAAGGAATGAAGCTTTAGAGGCTATTGCTGAGGCTTTAACTGCCAATGCTGATCAGATACTAGAAGCTAATATCGCCGATGTTCAAACTGCCAAAGCGATGCAATTATCTCCGGCTTTATGTGCGCGATTAGAGTTAAGTCCCAGCAAATTAAAAGCCGCTATTGCCGGGGTGCGAGATGTGTCTAAATTAGCAGATCCTTTAGCTACGATGCAAATTAATCGGGAATTAGATCAAGGTTTAATTCTTCGGAGAATAACCTGTCCTTTAGGGGTTTTAGGCGTTATTTTTGAAGCTCGTCCCGATGCTTTAATTCAAATTACCAGTTTAGCGATTAAATCTGGTAATGGCGTTATTTTAAAAGGGGGGAAAGAAGCGATCCGTTCTTGTCAAGCTTTAGTAACAATTATTCATCAGGCATTGAGTCAAACTAAAGTTAATCCAGCAGCGGTACGATTATTAACAACACGAGAAGAAATTCAGGAACTATTAAAACTCGATCAATACATCGATTTAATTATTCCTAGAGGTTCTAACGAATTTGTTCGTTATATCCAAAATAATACCCGCATTCCTGTCCTCGGTCATGCCGATGGTATCTGTCATCTCTACATCGACAAAGAAGCCGATTTAAGCAAAGCAATTAGAATTACCGTCGATGGCAAAACCCAATATCCTGCCGCTTGTAATACCATTGAAACTTTATTGGTTCATCAAGACATCGCTAGACAATTTTTACCCGCAGTGGCACAAGCATTAGAGGAAAAAAAGGTTAAATTATTGGGAGATGAAGCAACTCGTCAGATGATTAACGTACCATCGGCCACAGAAGAAGACTGGCAAACCGAATATAGTGATTTAATTCTGTCAATTAAAATTGTCGATAGTCTGGAATCAGCGATCGAACATATTAATTATTACGGTTCTCGACACACGGAAGGCATTGTCAGCGAAAATTTTAACACGGCCAAAACCTTTAGCGATCGAGTCGATGCCGCCGGAGTTTTTCATAATTGTTCCACCCGATTTGCCGATGGTTTCCGTTACGGTTTTGGGGCCGAAGTGGGTATCAGTACCCAAAAAATGCCTCCCCGTGGTCCGGTGGGATTAGAGGGATTAGTGACCTACAAATATCAATTAGCCGGAGATGGTCATATTGTCGCCGATTATTCTGGGGAAAATGCCCAATCTTTCACTCATAAGGACTTATAGTCGAGAAAAAAGCCGATGTTTACAGGATTAATTCAAGCCTTGGCAACAATCCGGGTCGTGGATACCGATAGACTTTATTTGTCTGTATCCTCTGATACAATTATCCGAGATTTAATGATTGGTGATAGTGTGGCTGTGGATGGGGTTTGTTTGACAGTCGAGGAAATTCTCCCAGAGGGTTTTCTGGCCACCGCTTCCCCGGAAACCCTACAGCGCACTACTTTAGGACGAAGGATTAAAACAGAACCCAACGTTAACCTAGAAACCTCTTTGCGGGTGGGTAGTAAAATCGGCGGTCATTTTGTCACCGGTCATGTGGACGGTATTGGCTGTTTAGTCGAATCGATAATCGTGGCTAATTCGTGGGAAATGACCTTTGCTGCCCCTAGTTCCCTAGAAGAGCAGTGGAATAACTACATAGCTCGTTATATCGTCGGTAAGGGCAGTATAGCTGTTAATGGCATTAGTTTAACCGTGGCCGATTGTGATGCCTCCGGCAGCTGGTTTAAAGTGGCTGTCATCCCCCACACCTACGCCGAAACCAATCTTTCCCATTTAAAATTAGGCGATTGGGTGAATCTAGAAGGGGATATTTTAGGCAAATATGTGGAAAAATTGTTAGGAATGCGCTCTTATCACCCTCCTAGCGAGATTAGCCTAGAATTTCTGGCTGAACATGGTTATTAGTTTTCCAGAAAAAGCCTTTTCAACATATAAATTTATTGGCAATTTATCCATTAATTTTAGTTTTAAAATTGCCAACCTTCTCGCTCCATTAAACCCTGAACATTGGTACAATCGATAGAAAAGTGTTGACAGACGGTGGGGATTTTGGGAGCATTAGGCTTTAAGGCTTCTTCGGTAATTACGCAACCGTCTTTTATCTTGGCACAGGCAATAATAAATGGGTCTGCCACTGGCTTTCCTTGTAATCTGGCTTTTTGAATCACTAAATCCTTAAAGTTTCTTATAGAAAAAATTTCAGGAATAAATAAAGTTTCCTGAGCAGTGGGTGGTAAAAATATTTGTTTATTGGAGTTTATCCAATCTAAAACAAATTGTTTATTATTGCCATATTCTACTTCTTTAAGCACTTCGCGTACTGATTGTAGTTTACCTTCTGACACAATCAAATCGATTTTTTGCCAAACGGTAGGAAAACTTTTGGGAAAATAGTTTCCTAAGACCTTAAAACTACTTGTGTCAAAAATGTAAACCATCAAAACAGTCCTTTGTCTAATAAATATTGTTCAAGTTTTTCCACCGTAGCAACTTTTTTAATGTTTAGATAATCAGCAACACGCTCGATATCGTATTGGCCTTGATAGTATTTCTTGAACACAAGTTTTAGGTAATTTTCTCCCAAATATGTCGCCTGATTAGCATAGTAATCACCTCCAGATTTTTTATTTTTGTCCTGACTTTTTCCCACCTGCTCACTGTACCACTCCCTTACTTTAAGAGTATATTCTTTCTGGGAGATTAAGTTATTATCTAATAGTTTTCGTAAAACTACTTCTCGACTAACCTTATAATCACTGGAAATTTTCGAGATAATTTTATCGTTATCGTTAACGTTAACTATTGTTTCTCTGATTATCTCAGAAAAGACATGATTAGGAAGCAAAAACTCCGCAGCAAATTTATTACAAAATATCTCGATATATTTATTTTCTCCTTGCAAACTATTAATATATCTATCGTCAGACTTAGTAATTCCATTAGTCTGCAAAAGAATATGTGCTAATTCATGAAAAATGGTAAATATTTGTCTAGATTTTTCCGTGCTATTATTAAGATAGATGATCGGAAATTCAATATCTATCAAGCAAAATCCCGAAATTTCTCGCTGCTTAAAAGAACGCTTAAAAATAAAAATACCAGCTTCTTCCACGGCACTACGCCATTTTTTTAAGGCAGTTTCCTGATCATTCCAGTTCAGTTGTTCTTCTAGAGTAACGTTTAAATAATTTCTTATCTGTTCGGCTAATCTCCTTAAATCATCACTAGAACTAACCGCAATATCCTGAAAGATTTTCTTGGTACTAGGATTAATACCATTATTAATTTCCTGTAGCGACAATTGCATCGCTTTTGCTTGTCGTAAAGCATAGATAGTATCGGCGGCCAGGTTTTCGATTTCAAAGTCTGGCAAAGTTCTAAATTCTTGTTTTTCCTCCGCTTCTAGGGGAGGTTCTGGGAAAAAGAATAAAGCGAGAGGACGTTTATATATTTCTGCTAACTTTTCCAATTGACTATAGGTAGGAAAGTCCTCTCCTGACTCCCATTTCTCGATAACAGAAACCTCTTTTTTAAACTTGAGTGCCACAGACTCAAGAGAATATCTCGCCCTTTCTCTTGCCCATTGGATTATCTTGGGATTAACGCCTGTCAGTTTCTCGCCCATTAGTCGATCTTATCATCACGAGATAGAGATTTCTAGCTTGATTTAGATCATACAGTAGTTTTATTGTACTATATAATTACCCAAAATAGAGACAATGTACCGAGTTCTGGATAGGTCAGTGAGGGATTGATAACTTTTTCCTATATAAAAAACCGGTGAAAAGCTTGACATTAGCCAAAATCCCCAGACAATGTTAAGTTAAATTAACCAATAGCCGAGGCTTGTATTTAAGGAAAACCCCTTATGGTAGCAACACCAGTTCAACAGAAATACGACATCAAAGATATTAGTTTAGCCCCCATCGGCAAACAGCGCATCGAATGGGCTGGTCGGGAAATGCCCGTTTTGCGTCAATTAGCGGAACGTTACGCTATCGAAAAACCCTTTGCCGGACTGCGTTTAGTCGCTTGCTGTCACGTTACCACCGAAACCGCTAATTTGGCCATCGCGCTAAAAGCCGGTGGCGCTGATGCGTTACTAATTGCTAGTAATCCCCTTTCCACCCAAGATGATGTGGCCGCTTGTTTAGTGGCTGATTACGGCATCCCCGTTTATGCAATCAAAGGGGAAGATAACGACACCTATCACCGTCACGTTCAAATCGCCCTCGATCATAAACCCCAGATTATCATCGATGATGGTTGTGATGTAGTGGCTACTCTAGTTAAAGAAAGAAGTCACCAATTACCCGACATTATCGGTACTACCGAAGAAACTACCACCGGTATCGTCCGTTTGCAAGCCATGCTCAAAGCCGGGGTGTTATCCTTCCCCGCAATGAACGTTAACGACGCAGAAACCAAGCATTTCTTTGATAATCGCTACGGTACAGGTCAATCTACCCTTGATGGTATCATTCGCGCCACCAATATCCTTCTTGCCGGTAAAACCGTGGTTGTGGCTGGTTATGGTTGGTGTGGTAAAGGTGTCGCTATGCGGGCCAAAGGTTTAGGCTCTAATGTAATTGTCACCGAAATTAACGCCGTGCGCGCCATTGAAGCGGCGATGGACGGTTTCCGGGTTATGCCCATGGATGAAGCCGCTAAAGAAGGCGATATCTTCATCACTGTCACTGGTAACAAGCACGTTATCCGGGCTGAACATTTTGACCTGATGAAAGATGGGGCGATTGTTTCCAACTCCGGTCACTTTGATATTGAAATCGACCTGCAAGCTTTAGGCGCAAAAGCCGATAATGTTAAGGAAGTTCGCAACTTTACCCAACAATATAGCCTAAAAAGCGGTAAATCCGTCGTTGTTATCGGTGAAGGTCGCCTAGTTAACCTCGCAGCCGCCGAAGGTCATCCTAGCGCCGTTATGGATATGAGTTTCGCTAACCAAGCGATCGGTGTAGAATACTTGGTTAAAAATAAAGGTAAATTAGCCCCCGGCATCTACTCGATTCCCTACGAATTAGACCAAGAAATCGCCCGTTTGAAACTGCAAGCCATGGGGATTGAAATCGATACTCTCACCGAAGCCCAATTAGAATATATCAACTCCTGGACTTCCGGAACCTAATATCAGTTATCAGTTATCAGTTATCAGTTATCAGTCATCAGTTTTTTAGCCGTCAGGAGTCGGTCGTCAGGAGATTGCTTTGATTTATTCTTGCCACTCCCCCACTTCCCCACTTCCCCACTCCCCCACTTCCCCACTTCCCCACCCCTAACACCCAACCCCCTTTTTTTACTTTTAAACTGTTTTCTAAATCCTAAAAAATTATGACTGAATGGATTACAAATACAATGACTTCTATGGGCTATTTAGGCATAGCCCTATTAATGTTTTTAGAGAATCTTTTTCCTCCCATTCCCTCGGAATTAATTATGCCCCTAGCGGGTTTTACCGTCCATGAGGGACAAATGCAATTTATTCCGGCAGTGGTAGCGGGGATTGTCGGAACCGTAGTCGGAGCGCTACCTTGGTATTATCTCGGTCGGGTTGTGGATGAGGAAAAAATCGAAAAACTAGCCGATAAATACGGCAAATGGATTACCGTTTCCGCTAAAGATATTCAAAAAGCTAATCAATGGTTTAACCGTCACGGTAGTAAAGCGGTTTTACTCTGTCGTTTAGTCCCCGGAGTACGAACTTTGATTTCCCTACCCGCCGGGATGAATCACATGGCGATGATTCCCTTTTTAGTTTACTCCACCATCGGCACGACCCTCTGGGTCGTTTTTTTAACGGCAGCAGGTTACTTTTTAGGGAAAAATTACCCCCTTGTGGAAGAATATCTGGCTCCCGTGTCAAAAATAGCCCTACTTGTCCTGGTTATCTGGTTTATCCTCTGGATTGTCCGCAAACGTAACCGCCGGTATGAGTAAGTTTTGATGATAGGTGGTGCGTTACGACGGATTGTCACCTTCCAGTCACAGCAGCAATTTTTGCCGTCTAACGCACCCTACGTTTTACTGCTTATAAAGGGGCAAAAGGATAAGAATATACGAGGTTTTAATATGCCAACAATTAAACTACGTTCTCAGATTGGTAGAGATGGAATCTTACATTTGCATATACCGTCCGATTTTAAAGAAACTGAAGTAAATGTTACAGTAACCGTTGAAGCGGTTCAAGAAGTCAGTGAAGATTTAGCAAGTAGAAAAGAGGAAAGAAAACCTCGCTATAATGCTTGGGGCAACCCAGTAGTAGAGCAATCTATTACCCAAGCTATTTCAGGAATGCGCCGCCTTCAAAAAACTGTAGCTTTACCTAAAAGTGAAATTCGTGCCATGCGAGAAGAAGGGAGGCGGTTTTGATTGAGTTCGTTTTAGATTGTTCGGTAGCAATTAGCTGGTGTTTGGTCGATGAAGATAACGATTATGCTAACGCAGTATTAGACATAATGCCAAACGCCGAAGCATTTGTTCCCGAAATTTGGTCTTTAGAGATTGTCAATACTCTCCTAGTCGCAGAAAGAAGAAATCGGATGACGGTCGAGCAAACTCAAGCATCGATTAATTGGTTACAGTCTTTACTTATTACTATTGATTCTTTAACTTCAGTCCAAGCTTTTGGCAGGACTTTAACACTAGCAAGAGAACAAAAATTAGCTTCTTATGATGCTGCTTACTTAGAACTTGCTTTGCGCTTAGATTTACCATTGGCTACCAATGATAAGCAATTAATAGATGCAGCATTACGCTGTCAGGTAGAATTACTTAATCCCGCTCTAAATTAAACAAAGTTAGTTTTATCACCCGAATATTCCTTGACTTGGTGGCTCTACCGTACTTGTGATGATAATATATAATGATGGTCTATGACAGAGAGAGACATTAAATACTGTTTGGTATTAGGAGAAAAGCTGTGCCACTGATTAAAATACCAAGGAATTATCTGATTGCTGAAGATGAAAATTTTATTACAGCAGACGTGCCAGATTCACTGCTTCAGCTTTGGCAAAAAGATTATCAAAAGGTGGTTAAAGCCAAAGGTATTCTTAAGGATAAAAAAGCGGCAATGCTATCTCATGTAGAGTCTCTTCGTCGGGAGTGGGATGGATGAAATACGTCTATGATACCAATATTTTTATTTATTATTTAGCCGATGACGATATAGTTACTTCTTTTTTCTCCCAAGCTTTTTTGAGTTTGCATCAGATTTTTATCTCACCAATTGTCAGAATTGAGTTACTCAGTTTTCCTACTTTGTCTAAGGAAGAAGAGCAGATAATTGAAGATTTACTCTCACAGTTTGAATTAATTCCCATATTGAGAGAAATTGAAGATCTGACTATTCAACTGAAACGACAGTATAAAATCAAGATTCCCGATGCCATTATTGCCGCAACAACATTGAGCCAAAATGGATGTTTGGTCACTAGAAATGTTGATGATTTTAAGGGGATTTCCAGTTTAAATATTAAAAACCCGTTTATTGATGAGGGGTAAATAATAGCTGAGAGGGGGACAAGCGAGCTAGAAGGTAGATAGGGCAAGCGATATCGCTCTTTGTCCTTTGATGTAATCCTTCAACCGATAGCGGCTAATTTGCATTAACTCTTCTATATTTTTTTGGAACATTTGATGTAGCTGGAG
>NZ_JAPZQJ010000357.1:0-1168 GCF_027530405.1 Microcystis sp. LE19-41.2A
ACCCCACACCCTACACCCCACACCCCACACCCCACACCCCACACCCCACACCTTACACCCCACACCCCACACCCCACACCCTACACCCCACACCCCACACCCTACACCCCACACCCCACACCCCACACCCCACACCCACTACCCCAATGCCCAATCAAGGTTGGATTTATCGAGATAAAATTAGCAAAAATCAGGCAGGATTAAGCTTATTAGCCTACTATACGGGCAAATATTGCCATTCTAGCCCAGAAGAATGGCTCGATCGCATTTTATCGGCAGCAATTCTAGTCAACGGTCGTCCCGCTTGCCCCGATACAGTCTTGGAAATCGGGCAGCAATTGACCTATCAGCGCCCGCCTTGGACAGAACCGGATGTACCGCTCTTTTTTGAGGTACTCTACGAGGATGCCGAGGTGTTAGTGGTGGCGAAACCTTCGGGATTACCGGTGTTAGCGGGGGGTGGATTTCTCGAACATACTCTTATCCATTTGGTACATCAGCATTATCCCGATGTCACTCCCTATCCGATTCATCGTCTTGGTCGCGGCACTTCGGGCATAGTCTTAATGGCGAAATCAAAGCCCGCTAGAGCTAAATTGAGTCAACAGATGCGAGAGGGGAAAATTACCAAAATATATCGAGCTTTAGTGGGTCGGGGCGACATACCGGATAACTTTACTATTAATCAAGCGATCGGGAAAATCGCCCATCCCATTTTAGGCCATGTTTACGGTGCGCTCACAGATGGGTTATCGGCCCGCAGTGATGGTCGAGTCTTAAAAAAACATCCCGATAGTACCCTATTAGAAGTAAGAATTTTTACGGGCAGACCCCATCAAATTCGCATTCATCTGGCCTTTTTTGGCTATCCTTTAATCGGTGATCCATTGTATGGTCTGGGGGGATTACCGCGACCGGATGCAGTCCCGGGAGATTGTGGTTATTATCTCCATGCCAATCAAATCGTTTTTAATCATCCCAGTACAGGGGAAAGAATCTCTATTTGTTGTCCAGCGCCGCCGGAATCAGTTATCAGTTATCAGTTATCAGTTATCAGTTCACTGAGAAAACTCCCCACACCCTACACCCCCCCCCCCCCCCCCCCCACCCCCCCCCCCACCCCCGCCACCCCCACCCCCAACCCCCACCCCCCACACCCCCCCCCCCT
>NZ_JAPZQJ010000665.1:0-2868 GCF_027530405.1 Microcystis sp. LE19-41.2A
GGTTGCGCTTGCTTTGGTTTAACCTGAGCGACTTAGTTTTTGCTGCGCTTTTTTCTGGCTTGAGATTTTAGGTTCGACAGCAACTCCTTGATTGTTTTTTGAGTTACCCCTTGACAATCAAGACAGTCGCTACGTTCATCTAGTAGGGTTGATTCATGAATCAACCCTACCTTGAATCAACCCTACCTTGAATCAACCCTACCTTGAATCAACCCTACTGAATCAACCCTACCTTGAATCAACCCTACCCCAACCCCCCCCGATGTTGGGGGGTTGGGGGCAAGGGGAGGAGGTTCGGCTAATCTAAAAATAAAGGGATATCTTGAAATTGTAGTTTCCTCATTTCAGATTTTGTCCCTTGCTCGCCTGTGGTAAAAGCGGAAGACCGGCTGGATTCCCTAAACAAATAAAAGCGGCCCAATACTTAGGAGCTTCATAAGGGCGTTCTAAATCAGATTTTTGACTTAATTCACGCAAATGGGCAGCAGTTCCTATACTGTGTTTTTCTGCCGATTTGATGGCATCTTCCGTTAGCCATTGGGAACGCATTTTGGCGATGGTGAGACGCTGGAGGCTAGATTTGGCTTTTCTCAAAGCTTCTGCTTTGCTAAGTTTTGCTTTCAGGAGATAATAATAGAAATACTGCATTAAGATAGTGGTAGCCACATCCTCCACTTTCCAAAGGCTGATAATAACGGTTTTTGCTCCTGCTTGGATGAAGGAACGACGCAAACCGATGAGGGTTTCTCCTGTGTAGAGGTCTCCTAAGGCGGTTTCACAGGCGGAGGTAACGACTAACTCTGTCCCCGCTAAATTGATAGATTGCACGTCTAGGGAAGTTAATAAGCCATCTTCGGCTTTTTCGGGTAGTTTACCGCCGTTTAACATCGTATTCACCCCCGCAAAGGCTAAACCTGAACGCAACAGGGGATTTTGTCTGGTGCCGACTTGGAATCTTTCTGAGGCGGAAAGACTCGATAACATGAAGTTTTGGTTAATTGTGTCCAGTTCGGGGGTTATATCGCCGAGAAAGTAGCCATGAGTAGCAATATGGAGAATATAAGGGGCTTTTTGGGCTTTGGAGACAAGAGGTTTTAAAGCTTTGGCGGCGGTAACGGGTTTGACTCTGAGTATTTTAGCGATTTTTTCGCCTTCGATTTCGGTGCCGGGGAGGGAGTTGAATATTTGTCCTTGTCTAGAGGTGGCTAAATTGCGTAAGGATGGTTTAAAGGGGAATTTTTCCTCATTTTCAGCAGTTGATGGCGTGTTTTCGGGACTGGCTAAGTTATAGTCAGGGTTAGCGATAACGAGGGGATAGGTGACTTTGGCGGGAATTTTGGCTTTAAAGCGCAGGATATCTCGCCCTACATTTAAGAAGTTGCAGCGATATTCATCCATTAAGTAGCTGCCTTTATCGGTGGGTAAAATTTCAAAGGGTAAGCAGTTTAATTCGCCATCGGGACAGATAATTAATTCTTGGGTGAGATAAGGCTTGATTTTGTCAAAAATAAGCTGGCTTAGTTCAATTTTTGACAGTATATCCTCTTGTTTCTTAAATACGGCCACACTTAATCCTCGTGGGTTTTCTACCGATTCCCGAAACTCTTTCACTAATTTGTCTATGGGTTCAGCTTCTCCTAAATCTATCATAGTTAGCTGTTCTGGGGCTTGGGCAGGTAGGATAAAGGCGAGATAGCGAGGGGGAAAGGATGCAGCGTCACCGTTGGCGGGAATTGCCTGAAAATTGTAGTTATTAAACCTGAAAAATTCAATTAGGGTAGTTCCTTCGGGTAATTCTAAAGCGATGGTACGAAAATCAGCGTTTTGCAGTTCTTTTTCGAGGTTAAGTTCGGGGATATTTAATTCTCGTTCGAGGTTTTCCGCTTGTTGTTCGAGGGATTTAATTTCTTGTTGGTAGTAGGGAAGTTGTTCGGGGGTGGGTATATCAAAACAGCGTTTGGCGAGTTGTTGTCTGATTTGTTGCCATTGTTGGAGTTTGGGGGCAAGATGGGCGTATTGTTGGGATAAAAGGGCGATTTTTTGCAGGATGGCGGTTTCGGTTGCGATCGCTTTCCGTCTTAAGATGAGGTTATAGGCAGATTGTACCGCTTCGGGAGTATTAGGAAAGTGTTGGAAAACGAGAGAGAGAAATCTTTCTACTTTATAGTAGTTTTGTATAAGATAAATGATGCGTTGTTTATCGGTGCTGATACTAAAGATTTTCGAGATAGTTTTTAAGTCAATATCTGCCGCTTCTTGCATTAATTTTAGGGCTGGTTTATGGCAGTTGGTTGCTGTATATAATAGGGCTAAGTTATTCAGAGAAGTAGCATAGCCAGGGTGTTCAGTACCTAGAATTTTACCAATAATTTTGAGAGCTTGTTGATGGAGAGGTAAAGCTTGCTCATACTGTCCCATTGACCCATATAATAGGGCTAAGTTATTCATAGAACTAGCATAGTCAGGGTGGTCAGTACCTAAACTTTTACCACGAATTTCGAGAGCTTGTTGATGGAGAGGTAAAGCTTGCTCGTACTGTCCCATTGACTTATATAATACGGCTAAGTTATTCAGAGAAGTAGCATAGTCAGGGTGGTCAGTACCTAAACTTTTACCACGAATTTTGAGAGCTTGTTGAGAGAGAGGTAAAGCTTGCTCATACTGTCCCATTGAGTCATATAAAGCAGCTAAGTTATTTAGAGAATTAGCATAGTCAGGATGGTCAGTACCTAAACTTTTACCACGAATTTCCAGAGCTTGTTGAGAGAGAGGTAAAGCTTGCTCATACTGTCCCATTGACTCATATAATAATGCTAAATTGTTCAGAGAAACAGCATAGTTAGGGTGGTCAATACCTAAACTTTTACC
>NZ_JAPZQJ010000033.1:0-1718 GCF_027530405.1 Microcystis sp. LE19-41.2A
CGTCAAGGTTTAGCCCTGCCAAACTGTAAACCCGACGGCGATCGAGTCTTGACCCTAACCGACCACAGCAGGAAAGTTTAAGCCCGAACTTCCCTAGCACTCGTTGTAAGAATCTGATAGGAGTATCCTTTTCGCCTATGCTTATCCCCAAGCAGGTTCTAATATCCTTTTTGTAGGGGCTATTGCTGAAATGAGTTTCATGTTAGAATCCTTTTGTGAGTTTTAGAGAGAAGCAATCGCGCTGAGTGGTATTGGAGCGGTTGCTTTTCTCTATATTCTTAGTATATATCTATATCTAGATAGCTATCAATACATAATATATATAGGATTCTTATAGACAGTGACTTGATTAAACAGTTTTTTTATATACAGGACAATAGATTAAAGTCTATAATCTATACAGTATAGACAGCAGTATAGAATATGGCTAAAAATAAAATTCTGGCAACTTTTAGAGTCGATGAAGACGACTGGGAAGCATTTAAGCAGTGGTCCGAAAAGCGCGGCAATAGTGCGAGCGGTGAACTTATCCGATTTATTGAATCGGCACTAGGGAAGGCAACCCTAGACGATATGGACACAGTAGATAAAAAGATAGAAGCGGCGATCGCTTCCCTTCGCGCTGAACTGGTAAGAGAAATCGCATCAACGAAAAAATAGGAGTTTAGCCAATGTCTAACGAAACCGTGACCTATTCCCTAGAAGCTGTTCTCAGGGAAATCAAAGACAGCATTAAGGAAGTTAGCCAAAAAGTCGATTCTCTTGAAAAACGGATAGATGAGAGATTTGACAAGGTAGATGAGAGGTTTGACAAAATAGATGACCGGCTAACCAAGCTAGAGATAGGACAAGCCAAGCTGACTGAGAAAGTCGAGGGCATGGATAAAAGGGTAGAAAAGGTTGAGGGAACCCAGAAAAATCAGGTCTGGACATTAATCGCTATTTTAGGGACGGCAATAGCTACAGCATCGTGGCGCGTTTTCTTTTCTGGGAATCCCTAAACCCGTGAACCCGTACCCTACGGGAAAGTCACTAGGTTATATCGATTATCAACAGACTTAGTTAGAATAGAGTACAGACACACACATCTTAAACCAATGAAAGCGAGGTATCAATACCGTATTTACCCAACAGACCAACAAAAGAGGCTTTTGTCTCAGTTGTTCGGGTGTGTGCGTGTTGCCTGGAACGATACCTTAGCTTACTGCCAAGAACTCTATCGACAAGGGGAGAAAAAACCAAAATATACAGAGTTGTCTAAAAGACTAACTCAAGTAAAAAAAACAGAAGAAAAACAGTGGCTAACCGAGGTTTCTTCTATTCCTTTACAACAGTCTTTGAGAGACTTAGAGACAGCCTATTCTAACTTCTTTGCATCTTGTAAGGGAGAGAGAAAAGGAAGAAAAGTCAAACCTCCTAAATTTAAGAAACGTAAATCTAAACAATCAGCAAGATTTACCGATAATGGTTTTACCGTTAATCAACACCACGTTACTTTAGCAAAAATCGGTGATTTAAGAATAGTTTGGAGTCGTCCATTACCCTCTGAACCTTCTAGTGTCACCGTGATCAAAGACGCAGCAGATCGCTATTTTCTCAGCTTTGTTGTCGAGATTCAGCCCGAAACACTTCCTAATAATGGGGAGTCAGTGGGAATTGATCTAGGGATTGCTACCTTTGCTACCCTCTCAACAGGGGAAAAGATAGACGCACCGAAA
>NZ_JAPZQJ010000169.1:0-1662 GCF_027530405.1 Microcystis sp. LE19-41.2A
GGAGTGATCAGGGGGAAATTCAGGGACTTTTTCCCTGAAAATTAGGTAATTGACCCCCTCAAAATCGGTAAAACCCCACACCCCACACCCCACACCCTACACCCTGCCCCTAGGAAAAACTTTTTCAGCAGACCCTAAATATGGTCGAGCATGATGCCAGTTCAATTATCATTGCCCTTGTATCATCAACTTTCTCAACCAGAGGTGATTGAATACTTGACCAGCGATGGGTCAGCGGGCTTATCAGCAGAAGCAGTGGCCAGTCGCTACGAAAAATATGGCCCGAATGAACTGCGATTTAAGCCGGGGAAACCAGCTTGGTTGAGATTTTTGGGGCAATTTCATCAGCCGCTACTCTATATTCTCTTGCTTGCGGGTACTATTAAGGCATTTTTAGGGTCTTGGACGAATGCCTCGGTGATTTGGGGAGTTACTCTGATCAATGCCATTATTGGCTATGTGCAGGAAGCTAAGGCGGAAGGTGCGATCGCTTCCCTAGCCAAAGCCGTAACCACAGAAGCGACCGTGTTGCGAGAGGGACAAACCCTCCGGATTCCATCTCAGGATTTGGTGCCAGGAGATATCGTTTTATTGGCATCGGGGGATAAAGTACCAGCGGACTTGAGGCTGCTGAAAGTCCGCAATTTGCAGGTGGATGAGTCTGCCCTGACCGGGGAATCCTTGCCCGGGTCAAAAGCGATCGAACCCTTACCCGGGGATACGCCCCTAGCAGAAAGGACAAACATGGCCTACGCAGGGAGTTTTGTTACCTTTGGACAGGGCAAAGGGATTGTTGTCTCTACGGCCAACGCCACCGAAGTGGGGCAGATTTCCCAGTCGATGGAAAGCCGAGTCAGCCTTAGCACACCCCTGACCCGTAAATTTGCCCAATTTAGCCGCACCCTACTTTACGCAATTTTGACCCTAGCAACCTTGACCTTTGCCATCGGGTTAGGACGGGGGAAATCTTGGATCGATATGTTTGAAGCTGCCGTTGCCCTCGCAGTGAGTGCGATTCCAGAAGGGCTGCCAGCAGTGGTAACGATTACCTTGGCCATTGGGGTCAACCGCATGGCCAGTCGCAATGCGATTATTCGTAAACTGCCCGCAGTGGAAGCATTGGGGAGTGCGACCGTCATTTGTTCCGACAAAACCGGAACCCTGACCGAAAATCAAATGACTGTACAGTCCATTTATACTGAAGGGCAATATTACGCCGTTAGTGGTGGTGGCTATAGTCCCAAGGGCGAAATTAGTCTGATCACCGATGGCAACCCTGGCAGCCCCTTTGCAGAGGAATTGCCGCCGGCCCTAGGGGATTGTCTGGTAGCTGGTTTGCTTTGTAATGACTCCGGGCTAAAACAAACGGGAGAAGATTGGTCAGTGGTGGGGGATCCTACGGAAGGGGCGCTGATTGCGGCCGCCGCCAAAGCAGGTCTCAGTCAATTGGGGCTATTGTCTTTAACCCCACGATTGGATGCAATTCCCTTTGAATCTGAGTACCAATACATGGCAACCCTGCTTGACATCCTCACCGCCGTAAACGGACGGTGATTCCCAAACCTCACGATTTGGGTTTCTGCTTCTTTCCCGAAGGATTTTTCGCACCTGCCTTAACAGATTTACTCTGTTCTGGTCTTATGGTCGCTCTACAGACTGACA
>NZ_JAPZQJ010000672.1:0-10304 GCF_027530405.1 Microcystis sp. LE19-41.2A
CCCTTATATAGAAAAGCATTTAGCGATTTTTGTCAATTGTTTTTGCTCTAGAGCGAACTAATCAATTAAGTCTCTTGCCAGATAAGGATTTAGTCGATTTATGCCCCCCTATCGAACCATACCAAGTAACGAAGAACCATAAATCCAACTCATTACATCTGTTTTGTTCATGGCTCTAATCTTACGAAAGGAAAATAGCGGAATTCGAGTAATTTAGTCACGACTGCTCGTGTTGCTCCGAGAATAGCGACTCGCACTGGCCGAGACAGGGGGCTGACTTGCGGGGAAATTTAGGCACAAAACACCAAGATAACATGGCGAAGTAAGCTTCATTTATCTCTGACTCGGAGGGGGTTGTCTGTTTCATTGCCAATCTCTCAACGTCAAGTGCCGACTCTGTAGCGATTATAATCGATTTGATCTGTATTGAGCGTTTAAGTCCCAATAATTGCTCTGTAGTGGATATTTCTACAAATTTGAGCTGCAACCCAGCCAATCGAGGTTAAAGATGGCCCGATAGATGGGATTATGGACCCGCAGCCGGCCTTGGTCTTTGATCACTAACCCCGATAAAAGTAACTCTTTTTCTGGAGGGCTATCCTCGGAAATTACCTCTTTTTCCCTTAAAATCCGTTCATAGAGTTTCAGGAGCAACTGGGAGCGATGACTGTTGAGAAGCCGATCGCGAATAGTCCGCAGATGTTCCGGTTCATCCTGAGCCTCCCAATTGCCAATGATCTTCTTCTGTACCAAGTCCTCAATCCAGGAGGCCTCACCATTGGGGGGAATCGGCGAGGCGGCGGTGCGAATTAACTGACAGAGTTTTTGGGTCAGAAAAGGTTGACCGTTTGTCCAAGCAAAGACTTCTTTTAAGACAGTTTGCGGGTTACTAACTTTCTCGGCCAATCCGCGCAGTAAAGGCTGGGCTTCGTGTTCCTTAAAACCCTCCAATTGAATCGAATGACCGATATTAAAAGGAGTGATTTGGTGGTCGGTAATTAAATCGGAGGGGGTGACAACACCGAAGAAAGCGAAGGTCAAACGCCGATAGAGCGGGTTAAAACCACGCTGGTTATAGCAGGAACGAATCAGGGCAAAAAAGTCATTAACCGCGAAATTTAAGCCCAAAACGCTATCAATTTCATCGATAAAAATCGTGATCGGTTTCGGGGGAGAACCTTCCACGATCCCCACTTCCAGCAATAACACTTCTTCGATAAATTCGCCCAAGCGCTGTACTGCCGAGACATCTTCCCGTTCTTGCCACCAAGCTTTGAGATTGACCCTTTTGAGCAGTCCAAAACGTCGCCCTAACTCGAAGGCTATCCCCTTGTACCATTGGTCGGGAGTGACATTTTCGCTGCCGATGCGGGTTAAATCAATGGGAGCGCAACAGACCCCCTCGTGTTGGAGGTGGTCGATCATGCGTACCATTAAACTAGACTTACCCATTTGACGGGGATTGAGAACATAGCAAAAATCGCCCCGTTTGAGGGCTTTATAGAGATAACGGTCGGCGGCGCGGACCACGTAGGTGGGGGCATCCATGGGTAAACTGCCCCCCACTTGGTAGTCAAAGGTGCTAGATTGTTCGTTAGTTTTGAGGAGTTCGTTTTCAAACAGTAATTCTGCTTGGGTGGCCTTGAGAATTTCTAGGGTTTGGCTGAGTTCTAGGGTGCGCTCCTGCACTTTCTGTTCTAGGGTGCGGCTATACTCGGCTAATTCTTCGGTAAAGCGAATCCGTTCCGCTTCCGCCTGTTTTCGTTCGGTAATATCGGTAAAAGCGGTGATCGCATAGATAATTTCTCCTTTTTCGTCAAAAACGGGCGTGGCATACACTTCTAGGGGGATAATCTTCTCTCCTTGGTGAACTTCTAGATCATCCATCGTGTTTTTTTCCCCCCTTAAAGCTCGGACAATCGGATGGTATTCTGTGGGATACAATCGATCGGTTCCAGCTTGATATAACTGATAGGTTTCCCCCAACTGATTAGCCGTGGTGATATTAACTATCTCTTTTCCTAAAATCTCTTGGGCGGTTTGATTGGCATAATAGGGTTGACTGCCAGCATCGAGGACGAATACCCCCACTGGCATCGCTTCTAAAAATTGCGCTAGTTGTCTCTGTTTGGCTTTGATTTCGGCGTAGAGTTTGGCGTTAGTAATTGCGATCGCCGCTTGGCTGGAGAGCAGTTGCAGCACTTCCAATCTTTCTTGGGTAAAAGCCCCGACGGTGAGATTATTTTCTAGATAGACAATTCCCCGCAGTTGTCCTTGGTCGAGGAGGGGCGAACAGAGCAGGGATTTGGTTTGATGGGTTTTAATATAGGAATCATTGCTAAAATTGCCCTCATGGGCAGCATCGTCATTAAGAACGGTTTGACCGCTCCGGGCTACATAGTTAATAATTGAGACGGGAAGATGTTCTTCGATGGCATTAGATTTAAAGACTGTCACCCCATCTTCCTGCACCGAACCGGAGGCTTCGATCAATAGTTGTCCGCCGCTTTCTAGGATAAGATAGCCCAGCTGCGCCCCAGCATTTTCGATGAGAATTTTCATCAGGGTGGCGAGTAATTTATCTAAAACTATCTCGCTAGAAATGGCTTGGAAGGCCTTCATAATCGTGGCTAAATCTAACAGTTCTCCCGCATGACTAACTGAATTTTTTCTGGTGGTAGTTTTCCTAGTTTCGGTCAGGGAATTGGAACCATAATTATTGACCATTAACTGAGAATAACGGCTTTCTATATCTTTGACTTTAGCTGTTGCTCCCCAAAGAGAATAGAGATAAGCAGCTTCATTGATGTAGGTTTTGGCAATTTTTACTTTACCCCAATCGAGATAGAATTTCGCCGCTAGTTCGTTAGCCAGTGCTTCTTCATTAATGTATTCATTTTCCTTGGCTTTAGCAATGGCTAGATCATAATTTTCTATGGCTTCTAGATAGGATTGCTGTACCCGCTCCTTTTCCGCTTGCACTAAATAAAATTTATGGAGATAGTTAGAGGGTGCTTGATTCGCCCATTCCCGCAGCTTTTTCTGATTATTCGTCACTCGTTCTAATACTTGCTGTTTTTGGTCATTGTCCAGATGATTATAAATAGCTAAATGGGCGAGGGAATCATAGACATTATGCAGAGGAATCAAGAAAGTAGCGGTAGCTCCTCCCAGATATTTTTGGGCTTGGTTAGCATTTTCAATGGCTTGTTCGTACTGTCCAAATAGATAACAAAGGTATAATTTATTAACAAATAAAGCACAGAGACCGTAGAGATCATTAGCCTCTAGATGGTACGGTAACATAAGAGTTTCTTGATAGTACTGTCCTTCTAAATGACCGGGATTTTCCGAGCGCCCCAGCAGATTTAAAACTGTTTGTCCGTAGATTTTTAGATAGTTGCGGGTGTTTTCTTGTTTGAGCTTAACAAAAGCCAGATCATAGTTAGCTATTTCTCCGGCTAATTCGGTTAATTCCTGTCCGATAAAGGCGGAATGAAAACAGTAAAGATAGGCGCAGGTTGTTCCGTAGTAGAGATCGCCCATTTCTAAACCGGTTTGATAGGAATATTTTAACAAGGACAGGGAATTTTTAATCGGTTCTTTCCAGATACTAATAGTGGCGGAAAAGACGGCAATTATTTTCGGCATCAGGGCTTTGGCATGAAATTTATCAGCAATGTTTAAAGCTAATCGTCCAAATTGATAACCCGTTTCCCAATCTTCTAAAAGACCACAAAGAATTAAGCCATAATTGACATAAGTAAAAGCCGCTAGATAACTATTGCCGTATTCAATTGATAAGTTAACCTGTTTTGATACTAGGATGGGTAAGAGATGAGGTGCGGCAATATAAACAGGAGGAAATATGGCACTCGCTATCTTCATGATTGCTAATTTTTCTTCCTCATTTATCGGCGGTAAATTACTTAAATTTTCGATATTTTGACCCGCTAATTTTTGCCTAGTTTTATTGAGTTCTTCCTGAATATCTGATGATTTTAAGGATTCAAGAATCTCGAAATCTAGGCTTTTTAGGACGGATAAACCAATTTCTACCGCTTTTAGTTCGTGATTTTGGGCGTGATAGGCTTCGATGATGACTTCATAAACTTTCACCTTATCTAGGGTTGTTTTTGCCTGTTTTAATACGAGATTAGCCCAGCGTTGCATCTGCTCAAAGTTCCCACTTAAATAGGCGATTTCTGTGGCTTCAGAATAAATATTTAAAGTCAGTTGATAGTTATTTTTCCAGCTTGATTTTTTGAGAAGTTTTTGAGCGATTTTAATATATTTTAAGGCTCCAGTTTGGGCATTAGCGGCTTTGGCTTTTTGGGCTGCTAGTAAATTCAAGTTAGCCACTGACTCTCGTTCTTTTTCCTCGCTAATTAGTCGATAACCAAGATTGAGATGATCGACTATTTTAAAAATCTTTTCCGATAATTCATTGGCGGCAGTATGCTGCCAAAGTAGGCGACCAATTTTCAAATGAATTAAAGATTTTTTGCTGTCTTCGATGAGAGCGTAAGCTCCTTGTTGAATGCGATCATGAGCAAATTTATATTCTTGAATCAGTAATTGTTCATCCAATTCTGAGAGGGGAATAATTAAACCAGCTTCGCTACTAGAAGTTAAAATTGGTAAAAGTTCTGGAGGTGATTTTTCAGAGATTACTGCCAGACTATATAAATTAAACTCTGCCCCAAGACAAGCGGCTAAACTTAAAATTTCCTGGGTTTCGGGGGGCAATTTCTGCATTTTGCCCATCATAAATTGAATCAGATTATCGGTACTACCAATCCTTTGAATTTGGCCGAGATGCCATTGCCAATAACCCCTATTATTATCGGTTTTAGTGGTTGTTTGCTGCCCCGGTTGGAAAAATAGCAAATTTTCCCAGTAGATAGTTTTGAGAAATTCATTGACAAAAAAAGGATTCCCGTGGGTTTTTTGCCAGACTAAAGCGGACAAAGATTGCACATATTCGGGTGAATGATTTAAGGTGTCAGCAATTAACTGATTGACCTGTTCAAGACCCAGAGGTTTTAAAATAACTTGATTGATAATTATGCCCCCCTGCTCTAATTTATCGAGAGTAGCGGTTAGGGGATGGGTGGAATTAATTTCATTACTGCGATAGGAGCCAATTAAAAACAAATAGTCCATATCGCCATCGAGCATAATTAATTCTATTAACTGGAGACTAGCCAAGTCTGCCCATTGCAAATCATCGAGAAAGATGACTAAGGGGTGTTCCGGGGAACAAAAGACCCGAATAAAATTTTTAAAGACTAAATTAAAGCGATTTTGAGTAGCGATCGCTCCTAATTGTAACACCTCTGGTTGTGGACCGATAATTAATTCTAGTTCAGGAATCACATCAATAATAACCCGTGCATTCGCCCCCAAAGACTTTAAGAGTTTTTGTCGCCATAGTTGCAGTTGTGGCTGACTTTCCCCCAAAAGTTGCTTGACAAGATGAGTCAAAGCGCTAACCACGGCAGCGTAGGGAGTATCGCGCTGAAATTGGTCAAATTTACCGGAGATAAAAAAGCCGCGTTTTTCAGTAATTGGCTGGTAAATTTCCCTAACTAGGGTGGTTTTACCCATGCCAGAATAACCCGTAACTAGCATCAGTTCGGTGTGAGAGGAGTTTTTATCTGCGGTGGCTACCCGTTGAAAAGCAGTGAGGAGAGTGGCGATTTCTGCCTCCCTACCGTAGAGTTTTTGGGGAATTTGGAACTGATTGGCTAGATCTTGCCCAGCGATGACAAAATCCTCAATTTTAGCCGTTGTTTCTAGTTGTCTTAAACATTCTTCTAAATCTGCCCGAATACCGTAGGCACTTTGGTATCGTTCCTCGGGGGTTTTAGCCATCAGTTTCCTGATGATTGCCTCCACCACCGGGGGAATTTTCTCCCTGACGAGACTATTAATCTCCAGAGGTTGTTTTGCCAGATGACAGTGAACTAATTCCAAAGCATCTTTAGCCCGAAAAGGTAATTGTCCGGTGAGAAGTTCGTAGAAGCTAACGCCCAAGGAATAAAAATCCGTGCGGTAATCGAGACTGCGATTCATCCGTCCGGTTTGTTCGGGAGAAATATAGGCTAAAGTCCCCTCTAGAACGTTGGGATTTTTTAGCCCCGGATTTTCCCGCCGCAGGACGCTGGCAATGCCAAAATCGATGATTTTAATTTGTCCGGTTTCGGGGTTAAGAACTATATTGGCAGGATTAATATCTTTGTGAATAACCTTGGCGTTGTGAATTTTCTCTAAATTAGCCACTATTCGGGGTGCAAGGCTTAAAAAGTCCCTTAAGGCCAGGGGTTTGCCCTCTAGCCATTTTTTTAAGGATATACCCCCGAAATCTTCCAAAATAATCACGGGAGTTCTGCGGTAGGTTTCTAAACCATAGGCTTTAATCGCCCCCTCGAAGTTCAGGCCGCAGATGGTTTTATACTCCTGTTTGTAGTGGGTTAGTTCTTGTGCGGTTGGATATTCTTGCTTGAGGATTTTGAGCATAACCGGTTGATTATCGGCGGTGCGAATAGCCCGATAGACTTCCGAGTTAACACTTTCGTAGATTTGGGCAAGAATGTCGTATCCGTTGAGAACAATCATTTTTTTACTTGGCGATTGTAAATGGCTGCGGGTCTCCCCAAGAAAAATTCTACGGGAACTAAAACAAGACTCCGCAAGGCTGACAGGACTCGATTTACCTGTGAGACGGAAGGACGGGGAGAAGGCAGCACTTGCTCGAAATACTCGGAATGCAAGGTAAAACCAAAGTGAACATCTTCCGGCAAACTCAGTTTAGCAATCGGTCCGCCCTTGAGATTGTCAGGGTTAAATAACCAAGCTTCTAATACTCTGGTCGGGGTTAAAACCGTCGTAAATAGATAGCCCTGTTCTTGGGGAATAAACTGAATGCTATCTAAAATATAGCCATCGGGACAAACATAAAAATCCAGTAGTTCCCGACCTAAATGTGATACATGAGTATCACTGGCATTTTTTTCTTGGCTAATCTGTTCAGTTAACTGATTCCAATCCTTATCGAAGGGAACCTTGGCTAATACCGAGGGCAAGTCATGACAGGGAAGTTCGGCATCCCTGAGGATGCGATTACTTTGGTCGCGAAAATCCATATACTGACGACGACAGATTAATTCGCGCACATAACCGGCATAAACCTGATAAATAGCGCTGTATCCCTGTTCCAATTCCCGCGGGTCGGCGGTGTAGAGAGTGGTAGAGAACCACCCCGGATGGATGAAAGCTTGTTCGCTCATCACCCTGGCATCTTTGATAACCACTTTGCGCAGCACTCCGGGGTCAAAGGAAAACATCCAGGGAATGCCGTGGTATTCGGGAGGATAACCCTGACCGGTAAAATGTTGGATATCGTCTTTTTCGATCGCTTCGGTTAAACTAATAGTGGCGTTTTGGATGGCCACCAGATGAATTTGACCGTTGATACTATGGTAATTACAAAGGAAGTGATAACTGTCGCCATTGAAGGTAATTAATTGCGAGGGAACGGTGGTTTCTTCTTCCTTGAGGTCTTGACGTTTAACCAGATAAATTTGAGTTTTCGGATAGGTTTCTTCAGGCTTGATTCTGATACCTAATAGTTTGGCTACTCCCATCTGAAAAGGCATATCGGGAATCATGATATAATCTTCGGTGACGATGACCGAATGGGGACTACCATCGAGGATAGCTCCCTGTAGTTTCCAGGGTTTAAGTTGTTTTTGTTGATCCCAAAGAACAATATACGCCGATTTATCTAAGTCTTTTAACATACCTCCCGATACAAGTTTTAGCTTTAATTCACAGGTGATAAATTCTTTGGTTTTTTTGTCGTAGAAGGGATGAGCGGTATTTTCTAGGACTGGGAAAAAAGATAAAGGCACGGAAACAATATGTTGGTCAAAATAACCAATCGGAGTGATAGTATCAAGGGAAACGGGGTCCACTTCCCAGTAACGTCCCGCATCGGCAGTGAGAATTAATCTGGTTTCTTCTAGTTGTTCATTTTCGGAAACTTTTTCTAGTTTAACTATAGCAGTATTCGCTATTTCTGAACAACCCAAAATGCTGACCACGGCAGGAAAAGTGGCTTGACTAATATTAAATATCGGTAAAACTTTTCGCCAAAAACTATCCCAGGTTTTCAGTTTTTTACTGTAAACATTAACTTGATTATTTTTCCCTTGCAAGTCCCATTTAATAATTACACCCTCGCCAGAGAACAAATGACGGTCATTTTTTCTATGAAAAGGACAGACGATAAAAACGTATCCCGACAGATTTTCCGGCCAATGTCCCTCAGTAATTGTGGCGACTGCTTGATATAAATTGTTCTCATCCGGTTGACCTAGTTGCGAGCGACTAAAATTACCAATGTTGACAGTATTTTGGACAGTATCTTTGATTGACATATTCATAATAAGTAGAGTTTGCGGCAAAAAGTTTGTTGGTGGGGTCAGGAGCCGGTCGTCGGTCGTCAGGAGATAGGATTCAGGAGATAGGAGCCGGTCGTCAGGAGATAGGAGATTATTTTATTTATTCCCCCCACACCCTACACCCCACACCCTACACCCCACACCCTCACTGATTACTGATTACTGTTTACTGATAACTGATAGAGGATTTCACCTCTAAAAAATAGCGTCGATACAATTCATAGCCTGGTACTACTTTATCTCCTGATTGTTTGAGTAGTCCCATACTGCTGAGTTTGTAAGCGAGAATTGGGTCTAATTGTACGGGTTCCACCGCGCTCATCACCCGATCGAGGGCTTTTGCTAGTTCAGGCTGTTGTTCTAATACCGCCCAATGGCGTCGCAGGTGATGGGCATAAATCCCAGTGACGGAGGTGGCACTGGTTAATATTTGCGTCATGGTTATTTCCTCCCGACTGAGATAGTAGAGGGCAGTTTGTACCAAAGCCGGGTGTCCTCCCACTAGCTCCATCAATTGTTTGACTTTTTCCTGATTTTCCCAGGTGAGTTGATAACGTTGGGCTAATTGTAATACCTCCTCAAGACTAAAATGACTTAACTGTGCGGGGAATCCCACGTTAAAGGGGGATTGATTGAGCTGCAGGGGAACATAAATTTCCGTGGAATGGACGACGATAAGACGGAGTTTTTGCCAAATAGGTAGGGTTTTGGCTTCTTCGTACCAAGAACGCAGCAGCGGTAAAAAATCCTTGGCCACTTGGGGATGCTCAAACATCTGATTAAGTTCATCGAGAGCGAGGACAATGGGGGCAGTAATCGATTCCAGGATATAGTCTTGAATGTAAACCGTACAGCTAATCTTGCTGCCTAAATCCTCATCCCAATACTCATCTAATTGCGGTTTTAACTGTAGTTGACGGGCGGCATTGGCACACAACCAGCGCAAAAATTGGTTTAAATCACTCAAAATGGCCTGGTCCACCTGTTCTAAGTTCAAACTCACCGTGCGGTAGCCTTGCTGTTTGGCAAAATCGAGCATTCTCAAAAGTAGGGAAGTTTTGCCCATTTCTTTCGGGGCTTTTATCCGCACTAAAGCCCCCGGTTTCTTGATTTCCTGCCTTATCTGTTCTTCGAGGGGAAGACGTTCTAAATAAAATGGGGAACCAAGGGGAACTGCCCCATTGGGATAGGGGGGTAATGTGTCCAATTTTTCGCTCTTGGATGGAGAATTAACCAGAATTTTGTCTTGAGGGGGTGCTGTTAGCTGAAAATTCAGGGCGGCGATTTCTTGCCAGTCGAGGCATAATCGACGACAAATTTGGGCAAAAGTGGCTTGTTCTACCGGTTTACCAGTCAGGAAGTTGCTGACAGTAGCCAGACTAAATTCAGCTTCTTTAGCTAAGGAGCGTTGACTGCTAAAGCCCTGCTTTCTCACGGCTAATTTAACTTGATTGAGGCAATGTTGTTGTACTCTTAGATGGCTCGATAGGGAATCTCTCATAAGAATTGGGGTGTGGGGTGTGGGGTGTAGGGTGTAGGGTGTAGGGTGTGGGGTGTGGGGTGTGGGGTGTGGGGAGTTTTCTCAGTGAACTGATAACTGATAACTGATAACTGATAACTGATAACTGATAACTGATAACTGATAACTGATAACTGATAACTGACTTCTAACCCAATGGTAGATGTTGGATTTTTGCAGGAGTTCTATTTTCTGACAAATATAAGCAAAAGTTATTTATTGACTGCAAAAACTTGAGAATATTTAAATTAACATTCCGCAATATTTATAAATTCTTAAGAATTAATTGAGAAAGATTTTTATTTAACAACGATGTT
>NZ_JAPZQJ010000078.1:0-1114 GCF_027530405.1 Microcystis sp. LE19-41.2A
TTTAAAATGCTTGGGATTAGACACTTTATCGCCATCGCTGGTAATCACGAGGCTACTAATTCCTAAGTCAATTCCAATGGCTTTATCTGTTACTGGGAAAGGCTTAATTGTTGGGTCATCAAATCTAATTGAAATATGCCAGCGTCCAGAAGGATGTAATCTGACTGTTACTGTGCTTGGTTCACAGCTTTCTGGGATTTGTCTTGACCATCGAATAGGTAAAGGTTCTGTGCATTTAGCTAAATAGACTTGTCTGTCTTTAAATTTAAAAGCAGACTTGGTAAATTCGGCACTTCCTCCCTGATGTTTTTTCTTAAAGTTAGGATACTTAGTACGACCAGCAAAGAAATTAGTAAAAGCTGTTTGTAGGTGTCTTAACCCTTGTTGTAAAGGTACACAGCTAACTTCATTGAGAAAGTTTAATTCTTCTTGTTTTTTCCACTCGGTTAGCATTGAAGACGTTTCAGCATATCCTACTCTTTCTTGTCTTTCATACCAAGCTTGTGTTCTGACATGGAGAGCTTTGTTGTAAACTAATCTTACACAGCCCAATGTGCGCCGCAATAGCGACTCTTGTTCTGGTGTGGGGTAAAATCGAAACGAATAGGCTTTTTCCATATCCCGCATTCTAGCATATATCGTGTAAATGTGCTAATATTTGACGGTAAAGCCGTCGTAGAACGACGGGGTTTCAGACCCAAAATTTTCGATGACCAAAGCTTCAATCTGTGGCCAAATACGAGCTAAAAACTGATGAAATTAGCGTTTTCGTATATTGCCAAAACGGAGATGTACTACTTTGGGTGGGGAAAAATCTAGCATTAGTCTATCAGAAAAGTCCGCATCTTTCGTAACAATAACCAGTTTTTTATCCTTTGGATATTGCCAAATTTCCGTATCCCTTGGAATTCTACCTAGGGCTTGCTGAATAAATCTAAAAACCTTGTTGGATAAGGCTTTTAGACTTTTTTTTCCTCAAAAAGTGCCGACCATTGGAGGGATCGGGGGTAAAATTCAGGTACTTTTTCCCTGAAAATTAGGTAACTGACTACCTCAAAATCGGTAAAACCCTACACCCCACACCCCACACCCCACACCCTGCCCCCACCAACAA
>NZ_JAPZQJ010000415.1:0-45633 GCF_027530405.1 Microcystis sp. LE19-41.2A
CATTTCCCAACTGGTCCCACCAGAGCGGCATCGCACTTTAACCCACAGCTGCAATAAATGTGCATGGTGCGTTCCCCAAAATCGATCGGTGGAGCAGTGGGAGTCACATTAGGGAACGCACCCTACCAGATCGGCATCGCACTTTAACCCACAGCTGCAATAAATGTGCATGGTGCGTTCCCCAAAATCGATCGGTGGAGCAGTGGGAGTCACATTAGGGAACGCACCCTACCAGATCGGCGATCGCACTGACGATCTTAGCGTTCCCAGCCGTTGATCATTCTGGTTGTTTCCGCCACCTTTGATTCATCTCCTTGTTCCGGCTTGTACCAAAGCTCAAACCGTGCTTCGTATTTGTTGCTCCAGTCTCCTTCGTACACGACCACCTCAGCATTGTATGGAAAGAATGTCTTGCCAGTGGCAGACAGGCCCACATGGCGTATCGAACGCCTCGTCAGGTCATCCTCGGATAGTCGTTGTCCAGATTTCACGTCATAGACCCTTGCGTACACATATCCGGCAGCGCTTGGGTTAACTGCTGCGTTAAGCAGGTATATCCCCGGCTGCATTCCATCGGAAACGGTGAAGTGCGAGGCATTCGGACGATTGGTTCGGTAAAGCGAGTCAACGGGCATCACAACGGTTGGTTTGATTTCGTCCTTAGGTTGCGACAGGAGCCCGCCGTAGTTGGATCCGATTGGGTTGCAACCGGCCACTATGGCGGCGATCAGCAGAACGACGACGGACGTTTTGTGGTACGTGTGGCTAGCTAACTATTAATTATAGAGAAACTTTCCGTATAACACTCTTGAAAGTAACAATATGGGTCAACTTTCGGCATATTACCCCATTTAGGCGCAATCGCAAGAAGTCTTCCGTATATCACGCCCAAAAGCTTGTTAGCCAGATTAGCATATTGCCAAAAACCTTGTTAACTAAATTCCTGACAATAAGCTAAAATAACGGGAGTTTTCCAGGATTCTAGGAAGGTAGAAACTAAGCACATGAAAGCTTTTAGCTTAACCAATTAGGTTTTAGATTCGGCCTTTGTTATCAGATGTGGGTTTTCAGTTCACCGATTACCGATGACTGTTTACTGATCACTGAACAAACCCCACCTCTCCGAACATTTGTCAAGACTGGGAGCGAAAAAGCCGCGTTTGTTCACACAGCTTAATTAAGAGTTGTAACTTTTAATGAACAGGAAGGGAGTCTAGGGCTGAGAGCTTGCTATAGTGAATCCTAGCCGTTTTTTCACGGTTCGTCATTATCAAGTCAGAGCCTTTACTCGTCTCAATCATCATCCCAGAGTAAAATCAATAATCCCTATGGTCAGCACGATCCAAAAACCAGAATTCGAGGAAATCCGTCCGGGTATAAAAGTTCCCGCTAAAGAAACGATCCTCACTCCCCGCTTCTACACCACTGATTTTGAAGCGATGGCGGAAATGTCGATCGCCGCTAACGAGGAAGAACTGAAAGCGATTTTAGAGGAATTCCGTACCGATTATAACCGGCATCACTTCGTTCGCAATCAAGAATTCGATCGCTCTTGGGAGCATATTGATGGCGAAACTCGCCGCTTATTCGTGGAATTTCTGGAAAGATCCTGCACGGCCGAATTTTCCGGCTTTCTTCTCTACAAAGAACTCGGCAGACGTTTAAAAAACAGAAATCCCGTTCTCGCGGAATGCTTTAACCTCATGTCCCGGGACGAAGCGCGTCACGCTGGATTCCTTAATAAGGCTTTATCGGATTTTAACCTCTCCCTTGACTTGGGATTTTTAACCAAAAGCCGTAACTACACCTTCTTTAAACCGAAATTTATCTTCTACGCCACCTATCTTTCCGAAAAAATCGGTTATTGGCGCTATATCACCATTTATCGTCATCTCGAACAACATCCCGAAGATCGGGTTTATCCGATTTTTAACTTCTTCGAGAATTGGTGTCAAGACGAAAACCGTCACGGGGACTTCTTTGATGCGATCATGCGTGCGCAGCCTGATATTCTTAATGATTGGCGCGCTCGTCTCTGGTGTCGTTTCTTCCTGCTTTCGGTCTTCGCTACTATGTATCTCAATGATACTCAGCGTTCTGGTTTCTACGCCATTCTCGGTTTGGACGCTCGCGAGTACGATAAGTATGTGATCGAGAAGACCAATGAAACCGCCGGCCGCGTCTTCCCGATTGTTCTCGATGTGGATAGTCCTGAATTTTATGATCGCCTAGAAATTTGTGTTGGCAATAACGAGGGATTACGGGCGATCGATAGCGAAAACAGTCCCGCACTGGTTAAATTCCTGAAGAAATTGCCTATCTTCGCCTCTAACGCTTGGCAATTCCTCAAATTGTACCTGATGAAACCGATTCGGGTCGATAAATTAGCCGGTAGCGTCCGTTAAAAAGTTTGTTTTCTTGAGACATGGTGAGGGTGGGTAAAACCACCCTTTTTTTGTCGATAAAATTCTTAAGAAAATCCTCTGATATTTCTATCCTCGCTAGACTGGATCCTAGGGGTGTGAACTAGGTTTTTACTTTTTACTTTTTACTTTTCACTGTCAAAAATATGGCTATTTATAGTGAATTACCCACAGGACAACGTCTCTATCTCGATAATCAAGGGCCGCAGACGATTGTAACTCTCGCTAGTGGTGCGGTGGGACAACAACAGCAGTCTAGCAGTAGTTTTGCCACGGGAGTTTGGACACAAGAACCCCAAATAGAGATAATTCCCCAAGGGGCAATTATTGAAATTATCACCGAAACCGGACCCCACAGAATCCAAATTCAGGGAAGCAGTATCGGTTTTTCCTCTCCTCATACCTCTGGAGTTTCTCAGTCCTCTCAATCGACCACTGCTACCAGTTTCTCCTCCTCACCGATGCAACCGATGCAACCGATGCAACCGATGAAAATGGGCAATATGTCGATGAATTTTGCCCCCATGGAAATGCAAATGGGAGATATGAAAATGAGTATGGGAGACACAAAAACCGTCAGTAAAGTCCGATTTTGTCGTCAATGCGGGGCAAAAGTAGCGGCAACCGATCGCTTTTGTAGTAGCTGTGGTCATCAGTTACAGCAATAGGCAGTCAGCTAGATAGGCAAAACCTGTTTAGCTAGATTCACCAGGCCTTTTGGGGCAAAATTTTGTTTATATTGGCTGAATTGGAGGGGAATATATCCCCTGTCTGGTTTTAATCCGAACTGAGGTTAACCACGGCTAATTCTAATGTTGTCCCTTCCTTTTTTAGCTCCTTTTTGCTAAAACTTAACACCTCATCCAGACAATCAATTACCACCGTATCCCCTTCCATAAAAGCTTGTTCGAGAATTTTTGTGGCTAAAGGATTCTCTAACTCCCGTTGGATAGCGCGTTTTAAAGGTCGCGCACCGTAGGTGGGATCGTAACCAACAGTAACGATATGATTTTCTGCTGCCGCAGTTAATTCTAGATTGATTTTTTGTTCTGCTAATAATCTTTCCAGACGCTGTAATTGCAGACGAACAATGTAACGCAATTCTTCTTTTTTCAGGGTATGGAAAATAATTAAATCGTCGATACGATTCAAAAATTCGGGACGAAAATGACTCCGCAAAGCTGTTAAAACCCGTTTCCGCATCTCCTCATAATCGGCATCTTCGGAAACATTTAAAATATGGTCACTGCCAATATTACTGGTCATGACGATAATCGTATTCCGAAAATCCACCACTCGCCCCTGAGAGTCGGTAATGCGCCCATCGTCAAGCACTTGTAATAAAATGTTAAAAACATCCCGATGGGCTTTTTCCACTTCATCCAATAAAACCACAGAATAGGGACGACGACGCACCGCTTCCGATAGTTGTCCCCCTTCCTCGTAACCCACATAACCCGGAGGCGCGCCGATTAAACGCGAAACCGCGTGTTTTTCCATGTATTCCGACATATCGATGCGAACCATGGCCTCCTCGGAGTCGAACAGTAACCCCGCCAAGGCCCGCGCTAACTCGGTTTTACCCACTCCTGTGGGTCCCATAAACAGGAATGAACCAATCGGACGGGAGGGATCTTTCATTCCCGCGCGCGCGCGTCGAATCGCCGCTGCTACTGCCGTGACCGCTTCATTTTGTCCGACAACTTTTTTCTGTAAATGAGACTCTAATTCTAATAATTTTTGTCGTTCCGATTCCATTAAACGATTGACGGGAATTCCCGTCCAACGGGCGACTATTTCGGCAATATCGGCATCAGTTACCTGTTGTCTTAACAGGGTCGAACCTGCCGCTTGAATAGTTTCTAGTTCTTTTTCTTTTACTTCTAATTCCCCTTGTAAAATTTCTAGTTTGCCATACTTTAATTGGGCCGCTTTATTGAGATCATAAGCCCGTTCCGCCTGTTCCACCTGTAGGCGCAATTGTTCCTCTTCCTCTCGCAATAATTTAATTTCCTCGGCGATATGTTTTTCGGTTTGCCATTGGTCAGCGAGAGGCTTTTGTTTACTTTCTAATTCCTCAATTTCTTCGATAATTCTTTCTAAACGCTCTTGAAAAGCTCTATCTTTTTTTTCCTCTTTTTCTAAGGAGAATTTTTCCATCTGTAACTGCATTAATCGACGATCTATCATTTCCAAATCAGCGGGTTTAGTGGTACTTTCTACCTCTAATTTTGCCGCCGCTTCATCGACTAAATCGATCGCTTTATCTGGTAAGAAGCGATCACTAATATAACGATGGGATAGGGTAGCTGCTGCCACTAGGGCCGAATCGGTAATTGTCACCCCATGATGCAGCTCATAACGTTCTTTTAAACCCCGGAGAATTGAGATAGTATCCTCCACGGAAGGTTCCTTAATATAAACCTGTTGAAAACGTCTTTCTAAAGGCGGATCTTTTTCAATATGATTGCGATATTCATCTAAAGTTGTCGCCCCAATACAGCGCAATTCTCCCCGAGCTAACATAGGTTTTAATAGGTTGCCCGCATCCATGGATCCCCCTTCCCTAGAACCCGCACCGACGACGGTATGTAGTTCATCAATAAAGAGAATAATTCGCCCTTCTGATTGGGTAACTTCTTTCATGACTGACCGCAATCTTTCCTCAAATTCGCCTCGATATTTTGCCCCAGCGATTAAACTTCCCATATCAAGGGAAATTAACTGACGATTTTTCAAAGATTCGGGAACATCTCCGTTAACAATCCTTTGGGCCAATCCTTCAGCAATAGCGGTTTTTCCTACTCCCGGTTCACCGATTAAAACCGGGTTATTTTTCGACCGTCGCGAGAGGACTTGTACCACCCGTCGAATTTCTTCATCACGACCGATAACTGGGTCTAATTTGCCTTCTTTGGCCGCTGCTGTTAAATCCCGGCCATATTTATCTAAAGCTTCGTATTTTTCCTCTTGATTGGGTTCAGTAACCTTTTGAGTACCGCGAATCGCTTTGATGGCTAATTCTAAATCTTGGGGGTCAAGATTGAAAGTGCGTAAACATTTCCGGCCAACCCTTTCATCTTCGGCAAAACCGACGAGAAGATGTTCCACGGAGATAAATTTATCTTGCCAACTTTCCCGGGATGCTTCCGCTCGATCGAGCAGCAGATCGAGACCACGACCTAGGTATAATTGATCGACGATGGCCACTTTCGGCTGTCGGTTGGTGAAGACTTCTAGCTGTTGTTGCAGTCGCGGAATTTCTATATTAGCTTTTTGTAAAATCCGGGTGGCTAGACCGTTATTCTGCTCTAGGAGGGCAATAATAACGTGTTCCACCTCTAAGGTCTGATTTTTGAAGCGTCGCGCAATTTCTTGCGATTTAACGATCGAATCCCAAGCTTGTTCGGTAAATTTATTCGAGTCTGTGGGTTGCATTCTGCACCAATGAGGAAAGCCAGTGTCAGAGGTATAGTATAGCAAGGAGTCTCGATCGATCACAAAGTTCTAGGCTCGAGAAAGGGTCTGACTTATTGATCACTATTACCCAATTGGGTTAAAGCAGTCCCGGTGAGACGACAAATTTGCCACTCTTGGAAGACCTTAGCCCCCATTTTTCCATAAAAATCGATCGCCAGTTGATTCCACTCTAAGACAGTCCATTCTAAAAGTCCTGCATCCCTAGCGACGGCAATTTTAGCCACAGCCATTAGTAAAGCTTTCCCGATACCTTGACCGCGATAATCGGGTAAAACGAAGATATCTTCTAGGTAAAGCCCCGGTTTAGTTATAAAGGTGGAATAGTTAGCAAAAAATAGGGCAAAACCGACTATTTTACCCTCTACTTCCGCCACCAATGCTTCGATGTAGGGTTTTTCTCCGAATAAATGCTCCCCTAAAGCTTGACTATTTCCTGTCATTAAATGGCTGAGTTCTTGATAGGCCGCTAGGGCGACAATTAAGTCAAAAATAGCCTTGACATCGGTAGCAACGGCAGCACGGATAGAATAATTCATGATTGCTGGTCAAATCTTGATTTTAATGCTGATGATGTTTATGGGGAGATTCAGCAGGGGGAGAATTAAGATTGGAAAAATGACCGTTATTTAATCCCATCCCAACGCTACCAATACTGAAAAGTCCCATGGAAACAAAACCGGCCGCAATTGTCCCCATGGCCACGGTTCCAATGGAAACTATTCCCATAGGAACAATACCGATGGAAATAACGCCCATGGGAACAATGCCAATAGAAATTATACCAGTGGGAGCAATACCGATCGACAACCATTTTCGCCCGGAATTACCACAACTATTCTCTTTTTCTTGACCTAGATTGGAATCCATGCTTTTAACCCCGAAGATGCTTTGAGCCTTACCATCCTAGGTTAGGGGTAGAATTCTTGTCAAAAGACCAGTAGTCAAAATGAAAGTTAATTTTTTATAAAAACTATTGACTTTTCATCTTAGTTATGTATTGGCGGGATACCGGCCACGTCGAGAATTTTTGGGACTAAATCCTCCCGTTTAATCGCCATGATGTGGACACCTTGACATAACTGCTGGGCTAATTTTATTTGTTCGGCGGCGATTTTGATGCCTTCTTCGAGGGGATGGGCTGCATCGGCGAGTCTTTGAATGATATGGTCGGGAATTTGTACCCCTGGCACATTTTTATTTAAAAATACGGCGTTTTTAGCTGATTTTAACAGAAAAATTCCCGCTAGAACCGGTTTATCGGCGAGGGAGGCCACCTGCTGCATGAACTTATCAAGGCACTCGAAATCCGTAACTAATTGACTTTGAAAAAACTGCGCTCCCGCTTCGATTTTACGCTCAAAACGGCGTTGAAGACCAGACCAACTTTTTGACTGCACATCGACGGCAGCCCCGGCAAAAAGTTCTAGGGATCCATCGGGTAAAGATTTATCGTTAAAGTCAAAACCTTTATTTAATTTATCGATCAATTTTAACAAACGTACCGATTCTAGGTCAAAAACTGCTCTAGCCTGGGGGTGATCTCCTGCTTTGACGGGATCTCCAGTTAAAGCTAGTATATTTCTCAATCCCAAGGCATGAGCGCCCATTAGGTCTGCTTGTAATCCGATCACATTGCGATCGCGACAGGCTATTTGACAGATGGGTTCGATGTCGTGTTGATAGAGAATAGCGGAGGCAGCCAGAGAGGACATTCGCACTACGGCGCGACTGCCATCGGTAATATTAGCCGCATGAACGCGATTTTTTAGCCAGAGGGCCATTTCTAGCATATGACTGGCATTACCACCTTTCGGGGGAGTAATCTCGGCTGTAATCAAAAATTCTCGGTCTTGAACCGCGCGTCTTAAACGAGTAGTCATCAATTTATCTAGGTTTTAACCATAAATTTTATAGTAGATTTAGCCTGGAAATGACTCGGAGGCAAGCAATGATCATCGGGCGGCCTTGTTTTATACTGGTCAGTGCCGGTGCTTGGCTGATATCAGATGAGTTAACTGGCAGGAAAAAATTTCTAATGTAGTATAATACACGGACAGTTTAACCAAATTCGTTTACAAGTGTAAAGGACAACCGATTCGATCGAGCGATCATGCAAACTCTTCCTCCTCCTACTAAAGACAAAGACGCAATCATGACCCATCCCCTCAAAATCGTCGCTTTAGGTGATAGCCTTGTTTATGGCTATGGCGACCCCGTGGGTGGCGGTTGGGCCGAGCGCCTACGTCGTTTGTGGATGGAAAGTGCCGGTCATGCCCTGTATAATTTGGGGATTCGCGGCGATCGAGTGGTACAAGTGTCCGAACGTTTAGAACAGGAATTTCGTCTCAGGGGGGAAATTCGCAATCGTCTCCCCGACCTGATTCTTCTCTCCGTCGGTGTTAATGATACAGCCCGTTTAGGCCGGCCCGATGGTCGCACCTATACCGATCACGATCTTTTTCAAACTCAAATCGAACATTTACTCGGCCGGGCCCGTTCTCTTTGCCCGGTTTTGTTTATAGGTATGATTCCGGTAGATGAGCGGAAAATGCCCTTTTTAGATTGCTTTTACTTCAACCATCGCGATCAGTATCGTTTTAAGGAAACCACTAAACAAGCTTGTCTAGAGCAAAATATTCCCTATCTGGATTTATTTGATCTCTGGATGGACCGGGGTGATCTGTGGTGCCAAGAAAGATTAATGCAAGATGGACTTCATCCCAATGTCCAGGGCTATCAATCAATTTTAGAGGATATTTTAAACTGGTCGCCCCTCACCTCCTTTGTCGGTGTGGATGGTTTTATTCAACCGTTTACAGGAATTGCAGAAAAGTGATGTCCTCTGTTCTCAGTGGTTCTAGCGGCGTTACAGAAACCGTAAGAGACAGTAAAGAAACCAGTCAAATTAATCCTATTGAAAGATTAAATAATCATCTTCGACAAAGAGTTTTTAGAGCGTCGGGGTCAGTGACCGTCTATATTGTAATGTAACCGAACTTACCCGATAAATATATACTAAAATGCTGAAAAGGCAATTGCGCTACTCGTTCAAAATGTAGTAAATTAAGGGGCAAAATTTGCCAATCATTGCTCTGAATTTGTGACTCAATAAATTCTCGAAAAGGTGAATCAAAAGTTAATTTTCCCAGACTATATTTGATCGTCATTTTCCCAAAACTACCTTAACTAAGATAAACTAGATTTTCTTTTTCATTAATCATAATTTTATGGTTGTCTCTCCATTGTTTATTATTAGTGACATACCAAAGAAATACATAAGTATTTATTAAAAATTTGAGCATAATTATTGATAATCTTCAAAATCAGTTAAAGGGGCATCAAAATCATCGGCTATCACAACTTTTCCCGCAGCACTTCTCGGTTGAAGCGGTGGTTTCTTGGCTAACTTTACAGGACTTAATTTAACTACAGGTTCATTATTTTCTGTGATGATAATTTCTTCACCTTTAAGTACAGCTTCCAATAACTCATTAAGTTGATTTTTTGCTTGTTTTAATTCAACTGTAGTCATTAGTTTACCTCACTGATCAACAACACAAACATTAGTTTAATCTCAATCAAGAAAAGCGATGGATTAAGTTATATCTAGGGTTTGCTGAATAAATGTGAAATGTAGGCAAGGTAAGAGTTTTGTGGCTTTACGAGCGAAACAGGTGCAAATTTTGAGAGAATCGTCGTTCAAAACCTTGCGTCTTCATCGGCCCGCGTCCTGTAGGGGCGAAGCATTCGGGCAATAACCTATCGGTGAAACCGTAGATTTTCTATCCGAATGCTTCGCCCCTACTTTTTGCCGCAAACCCTATCTATATCCTTACTTTTAATCATGATACCAATACTCACCCCCTGTCAGGAATGTCAGACACATTCTCATACTTTCTAGCGGAATTATCGCCATTAGCCTGTAGTAGTAGTAAGGAAACCCAACACACGATAATTGTTATGATTTCTTGGAGCAGGTTGAAAAATCGATCTTCTATGTTCAGCAACAGCACAACATCAGTGAAGAAATCTGCACTCGGCAAGGGGCAGTATGAAAATGGGATCACTTATTTAGATTTCAGATGGTATATGGTAAAATTTGCATAATTCAGTAAGATTAGTATTATCCTATATTATTTCAACTCAACTTCCTATGAGTAACAAATCTACGATTAAATTGGTGATCGCTTTTAACGATCCTAACCTGGAGCCTGAAGAACGCGACGAACAGGCCCAAGTATTACTGACAGAACTACAACAGGCAGATGAAGTTGAATCGGTTAAACGTATTCTTGATCCCAATCCCCCTGAAGGTAATAAGTCGTTGGGCGGTTTTTTGGGAGGAATGTTAATGACCGAAGTTAACCCCGCTAATGGGAAAAAGTTGTTAGGATTTCTGGGCGATCGCCTGGGAGGTAAACCGATAGAATTGTCGGTAGAGGCCAATGGTCGCAAGTTGACGGTTAAGGCTCACAGTCGAGAAGAATTGGAAATGGCTATTAAAGCGGCTCAAGACTTTATCTCAGGTTAAAGAAGGTATTATGGCAAAATTTGCTTTGTTAATTGGTGTGAGCGAGTATTCCGAAGGATTGCGCCCAATTTCTAGTGCCATTCTAGACGTTGAAGCAATGCGCCGAGTATTAGAGCATCCGGACATGGGAGCCTTTGATCAGGTTACAGTGTTGTCTAACCCAGACCAAAGGAGTATGGAAAGAGCAGTCGAGGATTTATTTACTAATCGCCAGAGAGACGACTTAGTTCTTTTATATTTTTCTGGACATGGTCTTAAAGATCAAACGGCTGAATTTTACCTAAGTGCAAGAGACACTGAGCGTGATCAGAATGGAGAGCTTCGTATCTCAACAATTTTAGCCGCAAGTAAACTTAATAAGTATATGAACAATAGTCGTTCCCAAAGGCAGATGATTATTCTCGACTGCTGTTTTAGCGGAGCATTAGTTCAGGGAATGCTAAACAAAGGGGAACTTAACATTCAAGACATTCAAGAGGAATTAGGAGGTAGAGGAAGGGCGATTTTAACCTCTTCTAGTCCGATTGAATATTCTTTTGAGTCGGAAGATAAAGATTTGTCCATCTATACAAAATATCTAGTTGAAGGAATTGAAACTGGTGCAGCAGATAAGGATGGTGATCAATTAATTTCTGTTAATGAATTGCATGAGTATGCCAGCGAACGAGTAAAGGAAGCTGCCCCGGCAATGACTCCCAGATTTTATCTTTCTCTTGAAGGAGAGGATACTATTTATTTAGCCAAATCTCCTCTTGCTGCCACTAATCCTATATTTATTTATCGTGAGAAGGTTAGAGAAATTCTAGATGAATGGAGCAAGGAAAATATATGTAAAGAAAATTTTAATCGTGTAGAAAGAAACTGCCTAAATGAACTAAGAAACGAATTAGATTTATCATTACAGGAGGCAGATATTATTGAACAAGAGAATCTTGCGCCATTCAGAAAAAGATTACAAAATCTAACAGAGTACAAAGCAACTTTTAGAGAATTATTAGCTGATTCTATTTCAATAACAGAAGGAAACAGAAGGAGACTAAAAGAGTTACAAAGCCGTTACGGGCTGAGGGATGAGGATATTCAGGTGATTGAAGAAGAAGTGCAAAATGAGGTTTATCCCATTATTCCGACGATTCCACCAATCACTTCTTCTTCTGCAAAAATCGCCCAAATTTTGCATTTTATAAAAACTTTAAAGCCCCAAAATTTCAAATTAAATCTGCCAGTTAGCATAGGAATACCATTAATAGCAGTTGTAAGTTTAATTGCCATTAATCGCCATAATATTATTACTCCATTAATTCCATCTGATTGTCCAAAACAAACGGGCGACTTTATTAGTGAAGGAGAAGAAGTTCTTAATTACTCTCAATCGTTTAACAAGAAGAAAGGTACAGAATATTTTGCACAGTGTGATTATCAAAAAGCTCTGTTAAGATTTAAGGACGCATGGCAACAGGATAGGCTAGATGCAGAAACATTAATTTACTTAAATAATGCTTTACTAGAAGCCAATAAAATGCCATATTACACGATTGCTGTTGCTGTTAGTATTCCCAAAAATCAAAGTGACTTTAATGATGATGATGGTGATAGTCGAGCAAAAGAAATGTTACGAGGAGTAGCACAATTACAAACAAAAATTAATCTAGGAATTTTAAATGACAATGATCCATTCCTCAAGTATTTTCCAGATCAAGATTTTATCAATAAAAAAGCGATTAATGGTAAGGGATTAAAAGTTGTCATTACTAATGATGAAAATGACGAATTACTAGCCCAAAAGACAGCATCATCTCTTTCCCAGCGTCCTGAAATTTTAGGGGTTGTTGGTCACTATCCCAGTGAAATGACTGTGGCAACGGTGGATATTTATAAGGACAATGATTTAGTTTTGATTTCTCCCGGATCAACGACTAGCGAGCTTACTAAATACCCCAGAAAAAATTTCCTGCGAACTGTTTTTTCCAGCGATCAACAATCTCCTGCCATTGCAAAATTTTTGCAAGAAAAGTCTATTAAAAAAGTGGTGGGCTTTTATAGTGAAGGAAGTCCATTTAGTGAATCTTTTTTTAATAGTTTTAAAACTATTTTTACACGCCCTCCATTCTCTGGAACTGTAGTAAAATTAGATGAATTTGATCTCGGAAATAATTTTAAGGCAGAAGAAGCCATCCAAGAGTTACGACGACAGAAAGAAGAAAAAATAACAGAAACAATAGGGCTTGTACTATTCCCAAAAGCAATTGGCGATGCTCAAGGCGATGCAATTAGACTTATAAAACTTAATAATAGTCAAAATTGGGTTATCGGATCATGGGGACTTCGTAGTTCTCGTACCTTAGAACAAATTAACAACCTACAACCTTTTCAAAAGTTTGTTATTGCGGTTCCTTGGGATTCTTTAACCAGTCCTAACAAGAATTTTCTTAAGGATGCCAAAATTTTATGGACTACAACTTCTGTTAATGCAATAACGGCCCTATCCTATGATGCAACTCTTGCTCTAACAAAAGCTCTAGAAAAGGCAAATACTCCCACACGAATTAATATCCGTGAACACTTAAAGTCTCTTGATTTTCTTGTCACTAAAGGTGCAACTGGGACAATTAAATTCGATGAAAATGGTGATCGCAAAAAAATTGATGAAAATGGCGATCCCCAAGATCCCTCCGTAGAATTTGTTCACATTGTGGAGTGTCGGACACTAAGTTCAGATTTTGCTTTTGTCCCAATCAAGTATCCTACGGCTAAAGATGCTGGTTTATCCTGTTTAAACTCACCCAAAAAGCCTAGTCCCTAGCTAATCAGGGTTGGCTGAAAAAGTCTGAAATGCCGCTAGGAAAAAGGTTTCGACTCAATCAAGCGATCGCCGCTTTTGTAGGTTGGATTGAGGAACGAAACCCAACACAGAATTAGATAACCAACTAAAATAATCTATACTAAGCCAATAAAGCCTGTTTTATTGGGTTTGCTGCCTCCTATTGACAGTAGGCTAAAACTAATAATTAATATCATCGTCGCAATCACTCGTGGACTGGAGACAACAACTGATTATTTTTACCCGTTACCCGGAATTGGGGAAAGTAAAAACCCGTATGATTCCAGCTTTGGCAGCCAAGGGAGCCGAAGAATTACACCGAAAACTGGCCGAATATACCCTCAGTAAATTAGCGGGTTTGAGGAATTTTCTCTCTCTGATCATTTACTACCATGGCGGCAGCGAGGAAAAAATGCGTACTTGGTTAGGTGTGCATTATTGCTATCATTCTCAACGGGGAAAAGACTTAGGAGAAAAGATGCAAAATGCTTTTGCCGATGGTTTTGCTCAAGGGATGACAGCGATCGCTATTATTGGCACAGATTGCCCAGAAATCGGGGAAAAAGAGATTTTAGCAGCCTTTGAGGCCCTAAAAACCCACGATATGGTTTTAGGGCCGGCGTTAGATGGAGGATACTACCTAATTGCTTTAAAACAGGTCTTTCCAGAGCTTTTTGACGGTATTCCCTGGGGAACGGGGGAAGTCTTGGCCAAAACTCAGACAATCGCCGCTAAACTGGCTTTAAAAACCGCTTATCTGCCTAAATTAGCCGATATAGATCGTCCGGAAGACCTGCCTATCTTAAAAAAATACCTGCCGGAATTAAGGTTGAACGATGACGGGGGTTCCCATGCGGACTAAATCAAACAACACTTTCACATCCCGATTCCGCATCCGCACACAACCATGGGAAGCGGCGCTACCGAGGGAATTTTCCGCGGGGGTGCCATGAAAACCGATGGAATTTTTGCCGTCACTCCAAAAACCGATCCATCTTTCCCCTAGGGGACTATTGGGACCGGGGGTGCTGACTTTTCCTGTCCAGGGACTTTTCCAGACGGGATTGCGAACTAATTCCCGCACCTCAAATTTACCGGTGGGGGTTTCCCAGCCTTTTTTGCCGACGGCGACGGTAAATTGTGCTAAAACTTTACTATCTTGATAAATGTAAACTTTTCTCTCTTTCAGTTTCAGGACCAGATGGGTAGCGAGAGTTTGATTGGCTGCGGTATTCGGGGTGACGGTGCTGATTTGGTTAGCTTGGGCCGGATATACGGGTAAACAAGTTAATCCTAATCCGATGATTAAGAGGGTCAAATTTCGTTTGAACGCCATTGTTCCCACACTCCTCAATTGCGATAGCGATAATTTTTAAGGATAGCAAATAGGGAACTTTTTGGAAGCTCAAGCCGCTTATACTGTGCCAGTTTTAGCTTCGTACTGCCGACAACCTTCACAGGGACCGGTGGGATTAACCGCACAACGCAAATGGGGAGAATAGGCATTAAAACGACAACTAAGATCACCGATCAAGGCCGGTTTATTTTCTGTCTCTAGAGGAATTGACAAAAAATCACTGGCCATCACCGGGCTGTATTCGTGACGATAGCGAATCCCTCTCAAACGGTTGCTTAATCTCTGTTGGGATCGGTTAATTAACCAGAGACTAACGAGAGAGGGAAAGATGGCAAGGATAAAAACAAGGGTTATCCTGATCACGATTTCAGTTTAGGCGATCACCAGTGCTGCTAACTTATTATCGAGGCCGGCGCTAGAAATTAGGCCATAACCAGGGAAGACTTAAGGGGTTCTTCCTTTTTGCTTTCATAAACTCCCGCAGTACTGGGGAATCCTCTGGTTAGTTCCCGGACTTTAATCTCACCTGCTTGCAGGGATTTGGTCAAAATTTCCATGGCAACCACGGGTTTACCCGCACCACAGAAGAATAAATCGGCGGCGAAATAGCCGTGTTCAGGCCAGGTGTGGATCGCGATATGAGATTCAGCTAAAGTCGCCGTCGCGGTAACTCCGTGGGGACTGAACTGGTGGACACACAAATCGATCAGCGTTGCTTCTCCTGCCGTAATTCCATCGAGGATAGCGCGACGAATGCGCTCGGGATCGTTGAGGAGGTCAGCAGGTACTTGCCAAGCATCGACAATCAAATGGGTTCCCAGTTTGGTCATTTTTTTTTCAATACTCCCTATCGAAAAACCTTCACAGATTTACCAGTGTAACACAATTTTTCTAACTTGTGCAAAAAAGATCTGGTTTTTCTCGGTTACTTTTTCTAAAAACTGGGACAGGGTGGGGGAGAAGGGTGTGGGGTGTGGGGTGTGGGGTGTTGGGAAAAGCGCAAGGGACTAATTTTATCTAGGAGGGGGGACGGGATTAGTGGGGACGGTGGGACTGGGAGAAGCGGCAGGAATGGGGGGATTTTCGGGTTTACGGACTTGGGGAACGGGTAACAGATAGAAAAGTAGGGCGCAAGCGACAAGACTGCCTAATCCTGCCAAAAAAGGTACTGTTCGACCGGCCGCCGATTCATTCACCTTATGGTAGCGACGGGAAACTGGCTGTAATTTCAGGGTTAGGTCAGGTAAAGTGCGAGTATCGGCAAAAAATTGGTCAATCGCTTCTATTAAATCGAATAACTGCACGGTACTGATTTCTATCTTCACCGGACTTTCCGGGATATTCAAGTCCGTTGATGGATACCAAACCAGACGATGGAGATTATGGTCAATCTTTTCTAGGTACACATGATCTGGTTCATGGACGGGGTCTTGGGGATGACGAACACCACTCAAAAATTCTTGGGCATACTGACTGACCGCTTGGACCAAATTTTCCAAGAAAACCCGACCACCTTGCAGGACTTTATTGGCCCCGATTAACCGACATTCTACGTTAGTCAAAATTGAGAGTAAAGGTCGGCTATCACCGGGGTTAGCTGGGGCGAAATCATCGCCGAAACCATCGAGAATCAGGGTACAATTGGGCAAGCTATACTGTCTTCTCATTTCTACACGATCTCCCCATCAAATAAACTAATCCAAAACCGCTGCATTCCCGTCGTACCAGTACAAAATAATAACTGATCGAGAAGGGATAAAGCCAGTTCATTTAAAGCATTTTCATCGGCTAGATAAACCGATACTTTGGCCCGGCGGGGGTTCATGCGACTGCGAAAATTGGAGCGAAATCGTTCTAGATATTCTGATAAAAGAAAATTATTATCCACGGGTAAACCCTTTGATTCCATCTGTTGCCGCGCTAACAGTAATTGTCGGATGGATATAGCTAGGGGTTTGGCCCGATAACTGGCAATGATAACTAAAGCTTTTGCTTGGTCAAGGGTGAGACGGTCGAGGGTGTAGGAAATTCGCCAGGGATTAGTACAGCGTAAGCGCCAGAAAATAATCCGGTTTCTGACAATTTTATCGAGTCCTAGTTCTTTACAGAGGGCTAACAGGGCCTCCCCGGCACCGACTTCTAAGGATTCCAACGCTAATAGCATTAAATCGATATGCTGTTGGAGATGTAGGGCGCATTGCTGACTGGCAATCGGAAAATCGGGTAAAACGCTTAAAATAACCGGTTTTTCTGGGGCTGATGTTGTAGATTCGGGCGTTAGGCTAGTAGAGGTCATGATATAGGAGAACTAAAACACAAGGGCGATCGAGTCAGGGTATTGTAAATTGTATTGTATAGATAGCTGTCCCCCATTTTACGAGACACGGAAACCGAATGGATCTGAAATCACTGATTCGCGATATTCCCGACTTTCCCAAACCGGGTATTGTCTTCCGCGATATTACTACCCTACTCAATCATCCCCAAGGATTACGTTACACGATCGATACCCTAACGGCAAAGTGTCGCGATTACGGTTTATCCCCCGATTACATTGTCGGTATGGAATCCAGGGGTTTTCTCTTTGGTGTTCCTTTAGCATACCAATTAGAAGCGGGATTTATTCCCGTCCGGAAACCGGGCAAATTACCCGCCGCCGTTCACAGTATCGAGTATGATTTGGAATACGGAAGCGATAGCCTGGAAATTCATCAGGACGCGGTGGCATCCCATCATAAAGTCTTAATTGTCGATGATTTAATCGCGACGGGAGGGACGGCGAAAGCAACAGCCGATTTATTAGAAAAAATTGGTTGTGAGGTGTTAGGATTTGCTTTTATCATCGAGTTAATCGACCTCGGTGGTCGGGAAAAATTACCCGATTTACCGATTATTACCCTCATCGATTATTAGGTTTTTTTCTATGACGGCGACTGATGATAATTATAAGGCGGCCACCGCTCGATCGAGTGCTAATGGGTTACAATCTCTCCTAACTAGCGAAACTTTTTTGTATATTGTCAAGCGTGTTCTCCAGGGTTTATTAACTCTGTTGTTGGCCTCGGCTTTGAGTTTCGCTATTATCCAATTAACCCCAGGCGGGTTTCTGGCTTTGCTTGACCTTAATCCCAAGATTAGTCAGGAAACTAAAGAACAATATATTGCCCTTTTTGGTTTAAAAGACCCGCCGATTGTCCAGTATTTTAAATGGTTGTGGCAAGTGGTAACTCAGTTTAATTTTGGTCTGAGTTTTACCTATTTTCGTCCCGTGTCTTCCCTATTATTAGAGAGAATTCCAGCGACGTTGTTAATGTCTTTGACTTCCATCATTTTAACCTGGGCGATTGCAATTCCCTTGGGCATTCTCAGCGCCGTCAAACAAAACCAATTTATCGATAAATTTTTCCGAGTTATCAGTTATATTGGTCAAGGGTTCCCCAGTTTTATCACTGCCCTTTTACTGCTAATTCTCGCCCAAAATGTCTCGCCGCTTTTACCGGTGGGTGATATGACCAGTATTAACTATTCGGAATATTCCCCTATCGGTAAAGTTTTAGATATCGCTTGGCACATGATTTTACCAACTATTGCCCTGACAGTTACCAGTTTTGCAGGATTACAAAGATTGATGCGGGGACAATTATTAGATGTTCTGCGACAGGATTATATTCAAACCGCGAGGGCGAAAGGTTTACCGGAAAATAAAGTTATCTATGTCCACGCTTTACGCAATGCTATTAATCCCCTGATAACTCTTTTGGGCTTTGAATTTTCTAGTTTGTTAAGTGGGGCATTTATCGCCGAATTTTTCTTTAACTGGCCAGGATTAGGTCGCTTAATTTTGCAAGCTGTGACGGCTAAAGATTTGTATTTAGTTATGGGCAGTTTAATGATGGGTGCTACTATGTTGATTATCGGTAATCTTCTGGCTGATTTGCTTCTCAAAGCTGTAGATCCTAGGATTAAATTGGAGGATTTAAAGTAGGGTGATAGGGAAATTTCAGCTAAATTTCCCACTACCCAACGGGTGCATCTCACATTTGCAGAAATAGGGACAATAAGCAATTATCAGTGACCCTTAAATTATTACAGATGTATCAGCAGCTGCGTGTAAGCATCCCACCGAAAAACTTTTTGCCGCAAACCCTACTTAAGACGCATCTTAACCGCCTATCCTTAGATTAGCTGAATTTACCCCAACCCCCCCGATGTCTAGGGTTGATTCATTTAAATTAAGTACAGCTGATTTTGAGTCAATAAATTTGACTGAAGATTCTCAAGTTTATCTTTTTCTAACCAAAAGAGTTAGTCACAATAATTAATTTTTAATTCTCTGCCAATATTTGTTATGAAGAGATTGATAAAGCTTGTTTCCAAGCCACTCAAAGCCTATCTCTCTTGAAATTGTCTGAGAGTACATCCTGTTAATTTCGCTAATTTTTCTGCTTCTTACGTCGATAAAACTATCAGTTTTTCCCAACGTTCAGCTAACCACCTCTGTCCCTCAGTTATTGAGAGAAAACCCAAGGGAAAAGATTCAATCCTATAGTTGTGAGAATTGACCAATTGCTGGCCGCTTGAAAATCACTGATCTCGCTTTTATCTTCCTCAAAAATTACATCTTTTACCCAATGTAACTGATTTTCTATTTTCCAATGTCATCGAATAATTTTAGCAAATACTTGGGCGGATTCGGTTAGGCTACTGATATAGTAAGCTGTTTCTTCATACGTTTTATCCCCGCGACTACCCCTTCTTTCTACTTTAAAATTATGCGCGGATTTTCAAACCCTTGTCTTTCATTTTTCCTCACTTTAAAAACTTCTATTTTTCTTGATAAGTGGGTGGGTGGAATTAAATATAAGATGAACGTAGGTTGGGTTGAAGCATGAAACCCAACGGCCGCTCATGTTACGCTACCGCTAACCCATACTACAAATAATTGTGCCTCCCTACTTATTTTTCGTCCATGACTATTATCTTGTTCAAGAAAGCAACTTTCTGCCTTTGAGGAATTACTCAGGTCTTGTATTCACTGATCAAGATTTTTCTGATTTCCTTTAACGGTGATAACATAATCATTTTTACTCTTGGCTATTAAGCTGATTGTTTTTTTCTGGCAGTGTAAAGCATCGCCAGTAAAAACTTTATTTTGGAGAGAGCAATCTTCAATTATAGCTTGACCTTCGTCGATTTCAGACCCTTTTTTGTTTTCGATTCTTTTTATGTGTAATACTAAGCCACTTTCTTGGCTAAACAATGAGACAAACATAATAAAATTTTGTTGTTCCTAGGTTAGGATTATTTAGGGTATTTTTGAAACTTTTTCCATCTATACCTAGCCAATTTATATCATCTCTTTGTCCATATTCTTCTAATGCCCATTCATTAAACATTTTTAACAAACTCTGCCAGTCAACTCCCATCATTACCCTTCTAATTGTTGAATAGGACGGGACTCTTTCTGGAATTATGTTAAATTCTTGACTGAGCCTGTGCCGATTATTTTTAGCAAACTCTCCTAGTTCTCTATAACCTGAGTATCCTAGCATTGTTCCCAGTATTATTACTACTAATACTATCCATAAAGGGTGTCTTTTTCCTTGATCTTTCCGAAAGTCCTTGACTTGTTTTAGTTTTTCTATTAAGCTCAACATATATTTGAAAAGTTGCCGGTCACTCCTCATTTTACCTGACAGTGATCGCTTTTACTTTTGATATTCTGATGGGAGAATGAAACAGCCCTACCCTTGATAAGGGGGGTGCCGATCCCCCCTTAATTCCCCCTTGATAAGGGGGGTGCCGATCCCCCCTGCCCCCCGTGATAAGGGGGGTGCCGATAGGCGGGGGGATCCCCCTTGATAAGGGGGGTGTCTGATAATTTTTAACGCCTACCTACTTACCTCACCATCAAGATAAATGCTATAATTATTTGATTCAAGAGCCAAAAGTAAAACCAGAAATATAGAGAGCTTACTAACAAGCTCTCTATAAAGTTTAGGTCTTTTACCACTTATCTTCCAGACTAGGCTCTGTTAGCAGTATTCAAGCTACCCACTTGAATATTCAGATTAATTTTTTGTCCTTCCCGGCTAATTTCTATGGGCAAATTATCGCCGATTTGAGTGTTAGCAACAATTTCCTGAACCGCATCGGGATCGGTGACATTCTTACCACCTACAGACTTTAACACATCACCCGATCGCAATCCCGCTGCTGCGGCAGGAGAATCTCTCATCACCCGCACTAACAAGACACCAGAATCATCGGGGATAGTCCAATTATCAGCCATAGGACTATCGGCTAATTGTTCTTTTACCTCCGGGGTTAACTGTACCATTTGAACACCGAGATAGGGATGTTCCACCTTACCCGTAGCGATTAATTGTTCGGCGATTCTTTGGGCAGTTTTAATCGGAATAGCAAAACCTAAACCCTGGGCATTCTGAATGATAGCAGTGTTAACTCCGATGACTTCTCCCCGAGCATTTAACAAAGGTCCGCCGGAATTTCCGGGGTTAATTGCCGCATCGGTTTGCAGGAAATCCACCCGTTTATCACTAGCACCAATTTGGGAGCCATTGCGTTCCTTGGCACTAATAATCCCCGTGGTGACAGTGTTATCTAATCCCAAAGGATTACCGATAGCGATCGCCCATTCTCCCACCTGTAAACTATCAGAATTACCTAATTTAACCGTGGGTAAATTGCTCGTTTCTACCTGTACCACTGCCACATCAGTTAAAGGATCACTACCTAAGACTTTACCATCAATAGTGCGACCATCTTTGAGGGTGACAGTCACCTTATCTGCTCCCTCGACAACGTGAGCATTGGTGATAATTTTACCGTCATTACTGATAATAAACCCCGAACCTGTACCCCTTTGAACTTGTTTTTCTCCTCGCTCGGGTATTTGGGAACCGAAGAAGCGACGGAAAACAGGATCGTTAGCAAATTCCGAAAAATCACCGCCTCCATTGACTTCCCTAGAAGCATTAATTCTTACCACCGCCGGCCCCACTTCTTGCACCACAGAAGCGACAAAATTGGTAGGAATAACCAGAGACGAGGGAGCGGCAGCCGCTGGTGTGGAGGGGCGAGGATTATTGGTAGCGGTGGCAATATTTTGGGCTAATTCTAGAGGATTTTGGCTGTAGGCGTAGGTGGCACCGATGCCTAACCCGGCACCCAAAACCAGTAAGGAGGAATAGGCAAAAAGTTTTTTCATTGCAGAAGATTTGGAGCGTTTAGGATTGCCTTCGTTGCGCGGGGAGATATTATCGTTAAAAATATTGCGAGTCATAGTTTTTATTGTTTAACCATTCTGAGAAGGGAATAAAAGTCAGTCCTAATAATCGTGGGTGTGAGAGGAGTGTTTCGGAAAACGGCTTGGGACTGACTATCTCTAATTTAGGCAGGGGATATGAACTTACTGTGACGCAGACATGAAGTTTTGATTGCAAGGTCATTATCCTAGTGGATAGACAGGTAGAAAGATAGAGAAAAAGGTCAATGATAGATTTTTCCTGGTTATTAAACCCAGGGTAAGAGCATCTCAATTAGGCTTGACAAAAGGCTCTCAGCACAGCAATCATATATAGCGTTTTTCAGTCTGCTGAGGTACAAAAGTTATGGGTTTTAGGCACTCATGCAAGAGGCAAAAGGCAAAAGGGAAGAAAAATAGGTGTACCTCACTAGCTTAGGAAACGCTATAGTTATTCTAAGTACGGGACAAAAAGCTTGAAAAGTAGAGAGAAAAGGGGTTTCATAGAAAGTAGAAACAACATCCCGAAACTGGTTTGGAGAAATCATTAGTTATTTCGAGCAAAGGACAACGAATGGGGTGGTCGAGGGAATCAATAATAAACTTAAACTAATAAAACGGAGAGGCTATGGCTTGAGAAACTTTCGGAATTTTTGGGTTAGAAGTATGTTATCTTGGCATCTTGTCTGTTGATTTAGCATAAAGAGTAACGAAGAGCCGAAAAAGTCCCTAAATTTCCCCCCCAATCACTCCAAGGGTCGGCGCTTTTTGAGGGAAAAAAAGTCTAAAAATATTATCCAACAAGGTTTTTAGATTTATTCAGCACCCCCTAAATAGAACAGACAAAAAGCCTGTTCTATCCATGAGGAGAAAAAAACTTAAACGGTCATGATATCTTTTTCTTTTGTCGTTAACAAATCCTCGATTTTGGCGATAAATTTATCGGTGGATTTCTGCACTTGATCCTGTAAATCCCTGGATTCATCCTCAGAAATTTCGTGACTTTTCTCCTGTTTACGGATAGCATCGATCGCATCCCGGCGAATATTGCGGATCGCCACCTTTCCTTCTTCAGACAATTTCGCCGCTAATTTGACCAATTCCTTGCGGCGATCGCTAGTGAGGGGAGGGATATTCAAACGAATGATCTGACCGTCATTACTGGGGGTTAAACCCACGTCCGAGAGAGAAATCGCCTTTTCGATCGCCCCCATACTGGTACGATCGAAGGGTTGAATGGCGATCGTGGTTGCGTCGGGAGTGCTAATGGTCGCTAGGGACTTGAGGGGAGTTTCCATGCCATAATACTCCACCACGATCCGATCTAAAAGAGAAGCATTTGCGCGGCCGGTACGAATCGTATTAAAAGCTCTCTGGGTTGATTCGACGGTTTTCTGCATATGGTCTTGAACTTCAGCTAACTTCACAGAATCCTCCTACCAATGTTCCAACGGGTTCACCTTTGACAGCGCGAACAATATTACCTGTCACCGACAGATCGAAAACGACTATCGGGATATTATTTTCCTTGCACAGAGCGATCGCCGTTCCGTCCATCACCCGCAGATCATGGGTCAGCACATGACCGTAGGTGAGACTTTGAAAGCGTCGCGCGTTAGGATTGTGAGAGGGATCGGAATCATAAACCCCATCCACTTTCGTCGCTTTAAACACCACTTCCGCATCGATTTCGGCAGCGCGCAGGGCCGCCGTGGTATCGGTGGTAAAGAAAGGATTACCCGATCCCGCACCAAAAACCACTACCCGACCTTTTTCCAGATGACGGATTGCCCGCCGGCGGATGTAGGGTTCGGCTAATTCCTGCATCGCAATCGCCGTTAATACCCTAGTCGGTACTTGCGCTCGTTCTAGGGCATCCTGCAAGGTCATAGCGTTCATGACTGTTGCTATCATACCAATATAATCGGCCGTGGCCCGATCCATGCCGGCCGAGGCGGCTTTCACCCCGCGAAAAATATTGCCCCCACCAACCACGATCGCCAATTGGATGCCTTGGTCAACCACTTCGGAGATTTCCTGAGCGATAGCGGAAACCACCATCGGGTCGATCCCATAGCCGAGATTGCCCATCAGGGCCTCCCCACTCAGTTTTAATAATACCCGCTTGTACGCCATGCCCTTACTACCACTCGCTAAAACAAGATCTAGATAATTTTTGTCTCCCCATAAGATAGCAGGTTTTGGCCTTGATTTAAGCTGACCAGTTCACTCTCCCCTGGGGCCGACAAGTTAAGATTAATAAATCTTTTCCTTGGGGAATTTGTATTTAGTGATACCTTTGTTATTAAAAGGAGCTTAGTTTTATTGAGAATTTAACCGTGGTCAGCGATCGATTACTATTGGTCAACAAAAGCAATCAAGGGGCTGCTAACATCGATACCTTTGATTGGGTGTATGGGTTTCAGGATGGAACTCGTCTGATGGGAAGGGTTTGCGGTTACTTAGACCCCGATAGTTATCGTCTTCTCGATCCCGAAAACTGCAGCGCTATCTACCAGAATGCCCAGGGACAAGTCCTTAGTCGTTGGCAAGCTGGAGATTTTATCGCTTTTGAACTAACCACCACCGGGGAAAATCTCCTGATCGTGGCTTCTAATGATAATTGTGTTAGTAATAGTCTCTGTTTGGTTTCGGGCATTAGTCGCAGCTGCGCCCAAGTTAGCGATGAAGGAAAATCCCTCGTCCGGGAGGTTTTTCAATACCAGGCTTGGTCTTTGCAGGGCGATAATAGCACTTCTAAGCCGGCTTTCAGTTGGAATTGTTCCGTATCTCCCTTTTTCCCCTTTGTTTCCCTGCGTTTTAATCTTCAGTCCACCAGCAGCAAAAAATTCTATCGTTGGACGGTTTCCCCCTATTTTCCCTTTTGTCCCCTCTTAGAAGTGGGAGAATCCCTTGCCTAATTAGGGTTTGCGGCAAAAAGTTTTTCGGTGGGGGCAGGGTGTAGGGTGTAGGGTGTAGGGTGTAGGGTTTTAGAGATTTTGAGGGGGTCAATTACCTAATTTTCAGGGAAAAAGTCCCGGAATTTTCCACCCGATCACTCCGGGATCTGGCACTTTTTGGTTTCCAAAAAGTCTAAAAGTCTTACCCAACAAGGTTTTTAGATTTATTCAGCAAGCCCTATTTACAGGCCATTACCGCGATCGTGTAGGCGTTATTATTCATGCCGTTAATATTAAAATTAATCTGATAGGGCTGTCTACCCGTGGGTGATTGGAAGGGTAAAGAATAGGTTTCGCCCCGTTTCATTTCGACATTTTTCTGGAAGGCGCTATTGACTGAATTATCGGGATATTTGAGATTGATCGTCACTCCGTATTTGCCATCGTTTTCGGGAACCATTACCCCTTTAAAAGAGGCGAATTTCACCCCGGAGGGAACGGCGAAATCGGTGTTAAAGTTATTCTTTCCTATGGCATCGATCTGTTTGCGGATATGGGTCTGATTAGTGGCTACTTCCTTGAGGTACTGACAGTTTTTCGGAAGTTCGGTAGCCTGATCTTTGGTACTGGCGACAACGGCCATCGAGGTCAGTCCGAGGATTAAACCAGCCCAGAGAAAGCTGAAAGTTTTTGTCAACATGATAGTTTTTCCCGTTAAGTTTTTCTAAAATTGGCTCTTCGGGGACGATTAAAGATAATTAAGCCTTAATTGTCCCGCCTTGACTTTTTCCGTGACCAAAGTTCTCACTAATTCTAATTTTTGGCGCGGGACTTGGTCATTATCGCTCGCAGTGGAGCGAGTTCTCCTGTTTCTTCTGGGGTTAATTTTTGTGCGTCAACCCGTGAGATGTTCAGAGAATTGCTCCTCATTTACTACTAATATTTAACGTTGGCAGGCTCGGAGAAACTATCAAAATTCTGCAAATCTAACTTTTATTTTGTTAAAGAATTATCTCGCAAAGTTGCCGACGGACACTCACCGAACATTTTCTTATAATCTTTGGCAAATTGACCCATGTGCCAGAATCCCCACTGTAGGGCGATCGCACTAACGGTAATTCCCCTACCCGCAGAGGCTTTTAGTTGTCGTCGTACCCCGTTAAGACGTTGAATTTTGAGATAAGTCGCAGGTCCCAGGCCAAAACATTCCTGAAAACCGTAACGGAGGGTACGTTCACTAATGTGCAGTTCTTGACAGAGATCGAGGATCGAGAGGGGGCGATCGAGATTGTCCAGTAAGATCTCCTCTGCTCGCTTAATGTAGGGATGTCGTATTGAAGGGCGCAGGGGCGGATCGTTTTGATGGGAATCGAGTACATCTAGAACTAGAGAGATAAAATCCTCTCGGATCGGCGATTGCATAGCTGGCTGTAGAATTGTCTGGGGTTGTCTCCAGAAAAGCTCAAAAATATATCTTAAATGAGAGCGGAATCGTCTCAGGACAGTCGGCTCTGGTTGAATTGCAAGGGTTGAATCCGTAATTAAAGATACTACCCTGGGCCGATTGGTTTGTTCGGCCCGGGAAAACAGAGAATCGATATCGATAGTAACCAGAGCGAGGGGGAAGTTTCCCGATCGAAGCAGATCGATTCCCCTGGAACTTTTCTGCAAGAGAGCGGAATTCGACGATAAGGAATACCCGTGCCACTTGAACACCTGGGGTGTGGACAAGGGTATGCCGACGGTGATTGTCCCGGGAGGAGAATCCCCTTGAGAACGAATTCCTCGATTGTAAATCGGTCGGGCGAATTGTATGCCCCCGACTTGAGCTACGAACAGTTCCCCCTCGAAAGTTCCCGCCTCGATCGGTCGATGAATCATATCCCAACGAAAAGCTCTCATCCGCGACGCTAGTTCATCGATATCGTGAAAAGGAATAGTCTTGATCAGGGGCTGTAAATTGATATCCATTCTGTCTGATTTAGGATAGCGTAATTATTAAAAATTATTAAGTATTATTAAGAATTATTCTCTTGTCAATAGGCATTATACCTCACCAATCTTAATTGTAGAGTTTTTTGGCTTTTATGGGTTAAGGTTCTTCGTTACTTGGTATGGTTCGATCAGGTGACATAAATCGACTAAATCCTTTAAATCCTTATCTGGCAAGAGACTTAATTGATTAGTTCGCTCTAGAGCAAAAACAATTGACAAAAATCGCTAAGTGCCTTTCTCTATAAGGGTTCCATCCCTTATAACCCCCGTCCATTGCATCACACAAACCGAAGAGCCCTAGTGGTTTACTTTAATCTGACGCTGAGAAGCGGTTCGAGAGTGGTCAGTTGACGTTCTAAGTCTGCATATTCAGCTTGATAGGTTCGTCCTTCATCGGTTTGTTGCAGTCTGAGGAGACGAGACCGTAAAAGGGCGATCTCCCTTTCCATGCTGGCGATCTCCTCTTGGTTTTGATATTGGGCTTTTTCAGCTTCCAACTCGATCAATTCCTTGAGCGATTCGAGGTCGGCATGGCTTTCGGGTTTTGGCTTCTGGGAACGTAATTGCAGAATGATATCGATGGTATCGGTGCGGTACACTACCCGTTTGCCGTTGGCCGTCGCACCCTCATTGATGATCGACAACGCCTGTTCGATCGCCATCGGTTCGATTTCTTCTAGTTTGGCCGAAAGTGCGGCTATCTGCCAGCGGATATCGGCGTATTCATCTAGAATGTTCGAGGTTTGAACGGTTGGAGTCGGAATTATCGGTTGGTTCATGGTGTTTAACCCTAAATTTACACCTCCCCGCTTGGCGAAGATTCTTATCTCTTTTATTTTCTTCCCTTATTTTTCCGGTTTAGGGTGGGTGGGTGGGCGTGAGCGAGGAGAGGCGGGGGTATGGCACAGAAAAAACGCGGGAATAAGGATAACCCCCCCGCCCGACGAGTGAGCAAAGTAGCCAATTTTGAAAGGCAATTGCATCAATTATCAGCAACTGCCTTGGATGTTTAGTAAACTTGTCGAATGGTTAGGTTAACTCTTTTATGTCCCTTTAAAATTCCTTTGAATCCGTGAAATCGTAGTCGATCTTCGTCTGCCATAATCATAATATCTCCTGGATTTAAGATAATTTCTTGAACTTGGTCTTTGCGGTTCATGCCGCCCAGTTGGAATATTCCCGATGCGCCTAAAGAAATCGAAATTATCGGTGCGGTCAAATTTTGTTCGTCTTTATCTTGGTGCAATCTCAATTTGTCCCCCGCCAAATATTTGTTAATCAAGCAAGTTTGAGCTTGATAATTCTTTGGAATATATCCTTGCAATTTGAGATAGTCGATTATAGTCGAGAGGCTAGGGGGAAATTTTGCCCAAGGTTGTTGAGTTTCTGGATGAAGTTTGCTATATCGATAGCCAAAATGATCGCTAATCCAGCCGATGTCGCCGCAGCAGGTCATTTGATAGTTAAATTTTGCTCCCGATTTCATTTTGGGAGTAAAGAGAGGAGAGATAGGAAGAACTAGGCTGTGAATTTCGTCGATAATTTGTTGTCGTGTCGTTTTGTTTAGTAAAGAAAAATGTTGAATTGTCATGATTTTTTCTCCTTCAATAAATAAAAAAGAGACTTTAATTGAGTCCCTTTTTTTATTTCTAAAATCTAATTATCCGATAATTAATATTATATTTTTTGCATAATTCAATCATGTAACCAGTTCCTTTAGATTTACCATCCCAAAATATAATTGCATGACTAGCATATTTTGCCATTTCTTCATTTCTTAAATATCCTGCTTTCTTGCCGTATTTTTGCCAGTCTGCTGGAAATCTTTTTAATTTTAATTCTTTATTAATTGCATATCTTTCTCCTAGTTTATCTGCCCCTCTCGCCGTGCCGCTAATAATTTCTATATCTTGATTTTCACCGATATAAAAATCAACTTTTTGTTCAAGAAGATTATAGTCATTAAAATTTCTGCTTCCCGCAATGATAATTTTTAGCATTGTCTCGTCTCCTGATAAACGCATTAACTTGAGTTCTTTCTCTCAGCTATCTTTGGGTTAAAGGGGGGAGGCTTCAAATGTCAAGGGTCTAGTTGATGTTGACGAGTTACTAAAATCTTGGAAAATACGGTTTCTCGTAGAATTTCTTGGTGAGGAACGAGCCTAGAAATTCTTGAGAAAGCCTATTTTCTTAGATTTTGTTAGAGTCTTACATCAACTCCCTTGACGTTTGGAGTCCCCCTTTATAATGAGAAAAGCTGAGAGAAGAACCCGTCTTGAGGTTGCCCGCGAACTGGGGTCGTGTAGGGTACAGCCATGTTTGAGCGTTAGCGAGTTTGGCTTTACCCTGCCGCCCCCAGTTCGCAATTCGCTTTATATTTGTGGTTGATCTTTCGGTGGTTTTCTTGGGGTGGGTGGGCGGGCGTGAGCGAGGAGAGGCGGGGGTAATCGCTGGTAGATGCTCGATGATCAAGGATAACCCCCCCGCCCGACGAGTGAGCAAATCGGGGAGTAGAGATGAAAAACCCCGGAGCGACCGGGGCAGAAACGTTAGATGGTTTCGAGGGTGAAAGTATGGCAGGGGTTGACATAATTACCTGACAGACCCCAAGCTTTGAGGAAACCGAGACAGGTGAGCGTTTCGTCCTCGCTGCCGTCCCAAACCGCGAAGACCCGCTCACCTCGATCGCATAACCAAAGTAGTGGCTCGTCAACGAGCAGTACGCGGTCAGCGCGGAAAAGATTATCGAGGGGAAAGTCATCGATCGATTCAGCCTCGATCGAGAAGACCAGACCTTGATCGTTTTCTAGGAACAGGGTCGTCAGGAAACGGCTATAACCGAGGTGAAGAGCTTCCTCGATGAGAGACTTGAGAATAGGTGTTTGTTCGGCATCTTGCCAGAAAAAGATAGCGGTTCGCATGGTTTTTTCAGTATGATGGATTGGAGAGGACTTCCACTCCCCTCCAATCCTATTAAGGAAACCTAGGTGTGAATGCTCGTGATACCCATCTGGGCATCCACATCCTCCGAAAATTCTGGATTATTTTTCAGCCACTCCTCGGCCTCCCGTTTTCGGTCAGTTTTGCGCTTGCTTGATTTATTGGAAATCTTAGGAGATTTCTGAGGTTCCTTGGGTTTCGGTTCGTCGCTGTCGGTCGTTGCGTCGATCTCATCGTTGAGGCGACGGGTGACGAGTTGACCCTCCGTTTCCATCTTGCGCCGTTCGTAGTGGTTTTGGTTGATTTCCAAAAGGCGCTCTTTGACCCGTTGTCGGGCGCGTTGACGGCTCTTCGTTGATTCGATGCCGAGAAAACCTTCTGGGTCGTCCATAAACTCTTTGATACCGAGATTCAAGCGGGCGGCTAGAGCTAGAACTTGGCTGAATAGCTCCGCTTTTTTAGAGTTCATTACCACTACTTGCCCGAAGGGATCGAAGTGGATGTCGCCCTTCCAACTGGTTTCTCCTCGCACTTGCCGGACGATAATTTCGGGAAGACCTTGAGTGCGGAGGATGAGGATGCGTTCCTCCGACCGAAAACTTCCTTCGATTATGATGCCCTCGTACTCCAACTTACAGCTGGTGACACCCTTACCGATCGGTTCGACGCGGGGTTCGTCTTGGTGTTTGTCGTCCCCCAAGATCGCGCTTTTCCAATTGGTGAGTGCAAATTCCAATAACTCATCGGTTGCCTGTTTGATATCCTTAAGGGTTTTGAGTTCGGCGATCTTTTCGAGATCGAATGCGGCATCGAAAAGCTCGCGGAATCGATTCCACATATAGGCGTTGAGACGATCATAATCCCATTCGTCTTTGGTATAGGAACCATCGGAAGCGCGATGACCCGGTGCGACCTTAAACTGATCGAGTTCACCTTTCGTTAGCGCTTCATAGAAAATTGCGCGTTTATCCCGTTCGTGCCAAGCAATCAAGCGCAATCCGTAGAAGAGTTGCTTGTAGTCATAGAGCGCTTGATTGATAAATTTCTGCGCTTCTGCGGCCAGCTTGACTCGCTCGTTAGTTTTCGGTGCGTACAGTCCTAGTTCTTTGGGGTTAATGAATGTCATAATCGTGACCTCCTGTTTGTTTTCATCGCATAGTTATTTGTTCTTTTTTTTCTTTCCTTTTCTTTCAAACTATGCCCTCCTTGATCATCCATTCAATGCAAGATTTCACCACATCTCCATGACACTTTAACGGTTTGCACCAGCAAGCTAACTGCACCGTTTCTCCTTTTTTAACTCGTTCCGCAATCCGAACTAACTCATCAAAAACCTCGCCGCGTTTTTGCACTTCCTGCCAGAGCCATTGCCGATACTTCGCAACCACTTCTTCGCGATTACCGTCCTGCCCGATTACAAAGCGATTCTGCAAAACGCTACCCTTCAATAAATACGATTTATTAGCTCGACCGATATAGATTTTCGAGTTACCTAAAAACCCGCTATTTTTACCGTTAATGACTTCAAACATAGCCGATACCTCCTAAATATTTTCTCTCTCAGCTACTTTTTTCTTAACGTAGGGAGTCAAGGGCGGCGGAATAAAAAAAACAAAAAACTTTTTCCGCTTTTCCGCCGTTCCATCGTCAGATGGAATGGTATATTTTCGTTAGGGAATACGGTTTTTGATTTAGAACTTCTTAGGTTAAGGAACTGGTCACGCGTTTTCTTAGCGAACACGGTTTCCGGTAGAATTTCTTAGTGAGGAACGAGCTTAGAAATTCTTGGGAAAGCCTGTTTGCTTAGAAAACCGTGAAACCTTAGAAGTTCTTCAAAAAGCCTATTTCCTTACGAAAATAACCACCCTTGACCCCGTAGTTAAAATAGGATTGCTGAGAGAAGGCTTCCCCCCTGGGGGGGACGGGAGGGGGGGACAAAGAAACCGCGATCAGCACCTTCGTAGCAGAGGGGTGTGGGGATACTTCCCCACATAAACAACCGACCAAAGGGAGAACCGCTTTTAGATCGCTCGGATTCAAGAGGTTAACTCATTGTGAGCGTTCTGGTCGTTATGTTTGAGGGTGATTTTCGCTGCTATCTGGCGATCGTATTTTGTCGGTTCACCGCCAAAAAAAAAGCCCCGACCGAAAGCCGAGGCAGAAAGAAAGAGCTAGAACGGCAGAGACACCCACCAGCCCGAACCGACCGAAATCAGACCCCAATCAGCCGGAACCGAGACACCCGCAGGCAACCAAACGCAACAAGGAACACCCAACCCCAACGCCAGCGCCAGAGAAGCCCAAGAACCCGAACCCAACCCGCAGAAACAAGAGCGCGAGTCAGCCGAAGGAACCAACCCCGCCGGACAAGCGCGACCCGGAAACGAGAACAGGACACCGCCCTCAGCCGCCAAAGCCCGCACGAACCGCACCGACCGACCAGCGAACGCCGACCGACCCGAACCCGACACGCGAAACACCCGACAACCCGGAACCGAAGCACGCACCGCACCGTCCACACCGCGAGCGCAACCGACCAGCACCACAGCACCCGCCGGCAGACCAGACAGCGCCGAACCCAAGACCGCAGGAACCACCGAACGCGACCCCGAAAAACCAACGACCGGACAAGACAGAGCCGAAGAAACAGCAACACAAAACACGGGACACCTCCCAAAACAAACACACACAACAGGTTCTTCCTACCCCTTCGTTTGTCTTTGTTTTCTTCGATGAGGCCAGTGTCAAGGGTGGCGATCGGGGTCTGGGGTGTCCCCAGATAAAAAACCCGCGTAGCGACCACTATCGCCACTCGCGCAGCCCTTGACACGGGTTATTAAAGGGGTATAATAGAAAACCTGTGTGTGTGAACCCACCGGTGAGCTTTATGCTGGCTTCCGGGGCGGCGGGTGGGGTGGCGGGGTGGGTGGTCGGCGCAAGTGAGAAGGTGCGGGGGCATACTCACACAAAAGCGATGGGCGAAAGAGAACTCCCCCGCCCGCCGAACGCGCAATTTCCCTTTATTTTGTTACAGGAATCTGGTACTCCTTCCTGTTTTCTCGATCTCGTCGTGGCCATCCTTCCCTGATTGCCTTTTTCCGCAAGCCTTCGATCGATTTTGGCAAATCCTTCCGGCCTTGATCTAATATTTCCTTCAAGGTTTGCCATTCTTCCCTGATCGCCTTTTTTCGCAATAGTATTTCTTCCAAGGTTACTGGCTCTTTACTATCATCTAATTTAGTATCTAAGTTATCATCTAAACTCTCATCTGGCCTATCGTTAAAAATCTCGCTGTAGCTTTCTAGGCTATCATCTAAATTAGTATCTAAATTAGTATCTAAGTTTTCATATAGCCTTGCCTCTATAGCTTTTATCGTTGATGCGATCAAGGTAATGATCGAAAGAGGATATCTTTTATCCATAATTACTGCTAAATTAGTATCTACTTTAGTATTTAACTTGGTATCTAAGCTCTTATCTAAGCTCTCATCTGGGCTATCGTTGAAAATCTCGCTATAGCTTTCATATAGACTACTATCTAGGCTATCATCTAAATTAGCATCTAAATTAGTATCTAAGTTCTCATCTAGCCTTGCCTCTATAGCTTTTATCTGATGATCGATCTTGATCGATTTATCTCTAATATCCTTGATGTCGCTGTTTGTGGCTAATGTCCAGTTATCAAGGCGATTTTTTATTTTTTCTATTTGATCATCGATCGCGATCGATCTATCTTTCATTTCCCGATCAATATCGTTTATCCGATTATCAAAATCTAAGAGCCACTTAGAGATTGATTTTTCAGTAGCATCTAATCTATCCCCTAAGCTTTTCTCTATTAAGATTCTGAGCTTATCATCTAAGTTATTATCTAAGCTCACATCTAAGCTTGCATCTAATTGATCGATCAGGAATTGCTTGGCTGCTAGATTCTCGGTCAAGTCCGGGTATAGCGATCGAATTTTGTCCAGATAGCGATCGCTGATTGAAAAGCTAATTACTTTACTCATAGCATTTAATCTAAGATGATAGCTTTATTATACATCTAATAAGCTTAGATGCAAGTCTCTGGCTCCCCCCCTCCCCAAAAGCGGCTATCCATTAGTCACATCTTTCTTAACATAAAATTTGACAAAAAGAGAAAAGTGTGCCAGATGGCTCAAGGGGGTTCTATGGGGGAACTAATTTGATGAGATAGTTTCCAAGTCTCGCTGATATCATGTAACCTTCGCAGTCCCAACCAAATAGTTTTAACACCTGGTTCACCGTCACCTTTTCTACCTAAAAACCCCCCAAGAGAAGCAATCATTCTGACCGCTTCCCTAAAGGAGGGCGGCTTTTCAGGGGGCGGACTCTTTTTATGAATAGTGGCACACAAAGATTGCCATTCATGTTCTTCCAAAAAACTTTCACAACTCTCCTCTCCGTGTAAGCGTGCTTGATAGGTTAACCAGAGTAATCTCCAAGCTACAATTGAATAGGTAGCTAAAGCCATCTCAATTCTCCGACCCGTTTCTAATTGCAGTTTTTCTAATCCACAACCACTTTTTAAAACAAAATGATAGCGTTCTATCAACCAGCGATAACTATACCAGCGCACACAGGTTATCGCTGATTCAAAGCTACTAATGTCTAGGCTAGTTAAGAGGAGCCAACTGATAGGATTAACCCCGGTATGCGGATTTTCTTCTTCAGCTAAAATTACCTGTAATTTTACCGGTTGACGAGGGGTCGCCTTGGAGTGATGGCTAGGTACTTGTATTTCAAAACTGGCAAATCTAACTGTTAGTTTAGCTAGTCTAGCCTCGTGATTAGGATTGCGTTTTACTTGCACATCTAAGGTCCCACAGGCTTTTATTTCTCTGATGGATTGATGTAAATATTTAGGCTCTGAATGCCCTGACCTTTGCTTGTCTTCGAGATAGTTAACTTTTCGGTTATGAGTTCCTCGAATTAATAAATGAGAGTTAGGACTTCTTGATTGGGCAAATAAGTCAAATATGTCTGCCTCACAATCTCCGATTGTTACTACTTGAATATCTTCGGGTATTTGTTGTTGTGTTTCTGACAAAGAATCTAACCATCTTTGACTTTCTTTTTCTTGAGTTTCTCTTTTTTTTCTTTGCTTGGCAATCCCTAAATTCTTTTCTTCTCTTGCCCAGACATATTGATTAATCAGTCCCAAAGGTACTCCTTGCGCTGAGACTCCTAAGGTGGTATGAACTTTGAGACCAAAGGATGTTTTACAATCTAGATAACCCATTCCTTTTTTGGCTTTTTGCGTCGTAAAGTCTAAACTTGTTGTGTCTTGCACTGCCAAAACTATTGGATGTTCTTTGATTCTTTCTACTGTACTTTTAGCTTGGGCGGCAATTATATCTGAGGGGTGAAAATAGGGGGAATTCCAAAAGTCGTAGGTGGCACTGGCGGCGGCTAGATTTCCCGAGGCTTGTGGCACACTTGTACTAGGTTGGCTGGCCAAGTTTTCTACGATACTGATTAATCTTTTCTTTCTTCTCGTGTCCCCTAGGTCTGCATACTTTAGTTCTTGGGCTGCCCATTTCTCCATTTTTTTGCTTACCTCCACCTTAATTCCTTCTTTCAAAACTATACCTATCAATCGTTTCCCCTTTTTTTAAGTTTCTTCTCTTTTTGTTAAGAAAGATCCGACTAATGGATAGCCAAAAGCGGGGGGAGGACGACGGCGCGGCGGGGAGGGGGGGCAGGGGGGGGAGGGGATGCCAGGGTGGGGGAGGCTGTGGCGGATCCTTTTCTCTTTGATTGCTAGATAAATCTCACGGCTTCTCGGATATTTTCTTCTGAAACTTCCAGATATAAAGCTAAAGTTCCTAAGCTTGAATGGCCAGAGATTTTCTGGATCGTTCCCCCGATAGCGATCGCGAAAAGTCGAATAATTGTAAATTTTTGCTAAGGGTGGGGTCAGACAGAGGAATCATTGCTAGAGTAAGCTTAATTGTCAGGAATTTAGTTAACCAAGGTTTTTGGCAAGATGCTAGTCTGGCTAACACGCTTTTGGGCGTGATATGGGGAAAAGTTCTGGCGATCACGCCTAAATGAGGTGATATACCGAAAGTTGACCTATATTGTTACTTTCAAGAGTGTTATACAGAAACTTTCCGTATAATATGTAGTTAGGCAGACAAGGTCATCTAATGATTATTATGAGGATTTGAATTTATGCCAGACTTAGGGTTAAAAAATCTAGCCCATGTTCACATCATTGTTCCTGACCTAGATGAAGCTGCGGAGTTTTATCGAGAGGTGATGGGCTTTCTAGAAATGCAGAGCCATCATGGGCTTGTTAATCGAGGACTTGCTACCTATTACGGTTTCCAAGAAATATGGGATCGGTTAAATATCAGCCTTAGATTTTTGGTTTTTCCTGAAGTACTGACGATAAAGCTTGTTCAAATCAAGACTATTGGCTATGGGGGAAGTGCTTCTTTGCCAACTCTCAGTAGTCAGGTTCCGTACCTTTACGGCAATGTTGGACCTGGGCCGATCTCCGTTGTTGCAAAAGATCTTGATGCAACTTACAGAATTTTAAGCAATTATGCATCTGATTATTCAGCAAAATTCAAGCTCACTTTACTCAGTGAACCAGTGTTTTTATCACCACTTTTACCAAGTCAAACTGGTGCTACAGAACATAGCCAATTGCGTGGTCAGGATAGAATTCTTAGTGACCTTGCAGAGAAATTTCCGCAGCGTGCAAAATTTCAACTAATTGACCCTTTTGGTGTGAGGTGGGAATTTAATAATGATATTGATTAACTCATGCTGTGTTTTTTGAAATGCATTAATTACATACATTGTTGCTAAGGAGAAAATTAAATGGGTTGGACATGGAGAGGAGACAGTGCCGAGACACTTCTCACACAGTATCCTGAATTGGCAAACATACAAAGTCTAACGCAGCGTTGGCCATCACTTGCTGAAGCAGCTGAACGACTTAGAGTGTCTGGACAGCTTCCTAACGTATTGCCAGAAAATTCGGAGAACCCTCAAGAAAATCAACCAGAGAACCCACAGAATGGATAATTATCCTCTCTGAGGAGGCTTGTGACTTCAAAGTACACAAGTGGTGCTTTGAAGAGTGGATAAACTCTGCATTTTGGCGGCAGTGTAGCTGTTCTTGCTTAGTGGTGCAGAAAACTTTTTTGAGTCTTACGGTGTAGGGACTGCACAGCCAAAATGGCGGCTGAAATTCATTGCCCTCGTTGGAGTTTTTGGGAAAGCCTAAAATCATCGTCTCACCAATAATCCTTCATTCATAAGAGTTTAAAGACTTTTCTCAACCACTAAGGAGCTACATTTTTATAACTGAAAAGCTTTGTATATAGCGGTAAGCGCTTGAGTGAGATACAGACCAAGCCTTGCCTAGCATGGTTTATAGCTCGTGACACTGTACCTCATACGACTGCACACCGCTATAAATGAATTCAGTATCTTCCTCTAGCTCAAAAGTTAATTACTATGGACTTTAATCCACTTACTGATTTTAAGGAGACTGTTTATGCAGTGCCTCCACCTTTTGATATCTCTTTGTCCTTAGCACAAGAGGTAATTGGAAGTGCTCTTACGAAAAGCCCATTAGGTGAAGTAGCTATCTATATTCATGTTCCTTTCTGTATTAACCTTTGCCAATTCTGTGGTTTTGTCAAAGAAAAGCTTTCTTCTAACGATCAAATTTATTTTTTTGTTCAATTGCTTCGACAAGAAATTCAATTGGTTTCAAGTCGATTACAAACCTCAATAGCAGTTAGTGCAATTTATTTCGGTGGAGGTACTGCTAGTTTACTTTCTGCTGCTGATGTTGGATCAATATTGGACTTACTCAGCCAAAATTTTACCCTCAAAGCTTCCTGTGAGTTAAGCTTTGAGGGCGAGGCACAGACATTACTCAAGAAAGGTTTCCTTGAGGATCTTCGCGCACTTGGTTTCTGTCGTATCTCGTTTGGTGTTCAAGTCTGGGACGATGGATATCGACACCTCCTAAATTTACGCACTTCTAGAGATCAACTCCAACTTGCTGCCAATAAATCAACAAAACTATTTGATGAAGTAGCTTGTGACTATATTTACGGATTACCAGGAACTGACGAAACATTTCTCATTGCAGATTTACAGGGCTTTCTGTCGCTTGATTGTAATGTTGTAGAAGCATTTCAGTTTGAACGGATAGATGCATCGCCATTTTTTATTGAAGCTTTGATAAAAAACGGAATCATTCCGCTCTCTTTCAATGAACAGGCTAAACAACATAATATAGCTACTGAAATCTTCTCGAGGAAAAATATATGCCGCTATTCTTTTTCCCTATTTAACCATAGAAATCATAATCCCAAAGTAGAATATTATTCTTCATATTATGGTTGGGGTGGACGCTCCGTATTAGGATTTGGAAGAGGTTCCCAATCCTTCTACAATGGTGTGATGTGGGGGAACAATCTTTCACCAAAAGAACATGAGCAATGCATATCCAAAAATCTATTTCCATCTACTTCTATTGCTGAATATTCACTGTTTGGCAAAGAGTTAATTACATGGCCCCGCAGAGGGGAGATTGAATATAGAACTGTTTCTAAATATAGTGATGCTGATTATCAAGAGAAACTTTCTAAGTTAATTGATGCAAAGTATGTCGAAAAAGGTACTACCGCTTATTTTGTAGCAGAACATGCCTGGTCATTAGTACCCCTAATGTTGCAAACTTTACTTCCAGATACGTTTACGGAGAGATTCTTGGAAATCTTTCAGGCACGAGAACAGCGTTTAACAACATACCTTTAAAAACGATTATGGCAGTACGATATCAAGGCTTAGATCCAAATTCTCCTGAACATAGAACAATCTTAACGAACACTCAGGCTGGTATCTTAAAGAGTCATGGAAGAGATTATTCAGCTTTTGTATTCATTAGAGCTACTGCTGTTTCAAGTATTGATGAAATCGCTCCTTTAGTAGATTTTCACCCGCAATCGGCAGCACAACAGTATGATATTGCACGACAAGTAGCAGCAGGTGACGATCCTAACCAACTGTTTAAATCTATACTTTTCTCGGCTACTGGTCTCAAGAAGTTAAGTATTCCACCTCGTTTCTTTCCAAGAGATATAGGCTTCCGACGTGGGATGAAATATGCTTCACGATCGGTGCTTCGCGATCCTCCCGTTGATGAATGGGATTCTTTTTTTCAAAAAGACATTGATATTCTTGTAATTATTGCAAGTCAAGATAGACAAATCATACAACGTGAAATATCTAGTTTTATTGATTGTGTTTCTTCTGTTTTTAAAGATGGTTTTGAAAGCCACATTATTTGGTCAAGAACACCACGAAATCACCAAAATAATGCGACAGATGTTTTTGGCTTTGTAGACGGAATAAGTCAGCCACTTTTCTTTAAATATGATGTAGATGCCTATTTTCAAGATAATCCAATGGTGAGTTGGGATCCCTCGATCAATCCCATGAACTTAGTTCTTTTGAAAGATCCAGTTATATCTAATGGATTTGGAAGCTATGCAGTCTTCCGTCAATTACAACAGGATCGTCAACAATTTGAAAAGGCTACCCAGTCGATTGTCAACCAATTAAGTATTTCACCAGATTATGCTGAAGCCCAAATTTTTGGACGTTTTCGAGATGGCACGCCTTTAATTTCCTCTCCTAATCCAGTTGATCCGGCAAAAGAAATTCGTGACTTTACTTATGATCGGGATTCCGATGGAGCAAAATGTCCATTTCATGCTCATATACGTAAGGTAAATGTTCGTTCAGGAGAGGAAGATTTTATTTTTCGGCAGATTGCCCGACGAGGAGTACCGTATCAAACAAATACTTCACCCTCTGAAGAAGGACTTCTCTTTCTATGTTATCAGCAGGATATTGGAAGGCAGTTTGAATTCCTGCAATCTTCTTGGGTGAATGAACCTAAATTTCCTCCAAGGAAAGGGGATTTAGGGGTAGATCCAGTGGCTTTCACTAAGTCTAATAGCCAGACAAAGGGACAGATATGGAGATCCAAATGGGGTCAGTCATCTCCTTCGATTCAGTTCTCTATAAATAGCTTTGTGAATGTTAGAGGTGGCGAATATTTATATTGTCCTCCCCCAACGTTTATTTCAGCAGTATTAGCAGCTTCACGAGGGTAAGCTAATGAACTTAAATGAATTACTTCATAAATCAATTCATGCATTTTCGATAGGAGACTATTTTGGTGCAATTACCGCTGCCGAAAAGGGATTAAAGTTATATCCTTATATCTCATCACTACATGAGATACGATCAAGAGCTTATCGACTTATTCGCAATACTGATAAATATATTAATTCTTTAAAGGATTGGCACTATCACCTCCCTTGGGTTGCAGAGGTATGCTTTCAAATAGCATCTGAACTTATATGTCTAGCTCAGACATTAGAGGCTCAGAAATGGTTAGATCTTGGATTATCCTTACTTGAGATTGCTGCAGAGTCACGAAAACTCCCCTATAGTAATATTTCATACGCTCGACTCAAACATGATAGCTTACAGCTTGATTACCTGGTCAGATTCGATGTCCTTGACAAACAGGAATATCAAGAAGTCCTAAGTTTTTATGGTTATTTAATACAGAAGTATTTTCCAAATGGATATTCTGAAGAGCGGATTATAACTCTGGCACAAGATGAACTTATGGGAATCACACCGTTTTACCGACGCTGTTTATATATTTATCCAGAAAAAATTCCGCAATCTATTTTCAATAACAATATTGACCTTGTTTCTATTTCCGACGAATTCAATCATTCTGGATTATCCGTAATTGATAATTTTTTATCTGACGAGACATTCGATGAATTACGGCAATATCTTCTCTTCTCAACAATCTGGCATAATGACTCACAGAAAGGACTTTCATATCTTGGAGCATATCAAGATACAGGAGGACTTTCTTTACTTATTTCAACTATAGATGAACATATACGTAAGGCATTCAGCTCTATCATAGGTACATCAAAACTGGAACAAGTATGGTCTTATAAGAATGTTTATGGTTCAAAGGCAGTTGGCACACATGCTGACTTTTCATCTGTCAATATAAATCTCTGGATGACTCCTGATAAGTTCTGTCATAATTCGCGTGGTGGTCTTATCGTTTACAAACAGAATGCTCCTATAGATTGGAATTTTTCTAAATACAATGACGATGAAAGCGGAATAGCTCAATTATTAGAGAATGTTGATTCTACAGTTATTCCCTATCGTGCTAACAGGGCAGTTATTTTTGATTCGTCACTCTTCCATTGTTCTGATGAATGCCAGTTTGAAGATTCCTATGAAGGGCTACGAATAAACTTAACGCTTCTATATGGTAGAAGAGATTGATAGATTCGGGAACGTTTTCAACTCAACCGCATCTCAATATCTAGGTAGCGTACCCCACAATTTGATTTTACTACCTGATACGTTGAGACAATTGTTGCGGGATAAATTTAGGGTTAAAATTTAGGAGTAGAGTTAATCCTCATTTAAGTACATATCGCCTAACCAGCGCTTGCACAGGACGGTCGATATATACTGGCACTGAGCTATACTTTATTTACCGCCTGTGAAGCGCAAGCCGTTAGTTTCTTGAGAGGCAGAAACAGTCAATTTGAAATATAGTTACCCGATGGTGCTTCAGTTTACCCACTGCAAACAAAAGGAAAACATATGAATATCGAAGAGCTCAAGCAGGAAACGATGATGCGACTCAGTATTACTGATCGCTCTGTAGTCGATTACATCACGGAGGAACTGCTGATCCAGTACCTGGACGCAAAAGCAGTAAAGGAGGTGAAGAGACAGTCTGTCGATGAAAACGGTTATCCTGTCGAGAACCAGAGCTATGTCGATTATGGGCACAGTTTAGTGTTCACGAGAGCGTATACCTACTACTCCAACGGTCATCAGGGATCGAATTACAAGTGTGGAGATCAAGATCAATGGCAGTGGCGTAACGATGTGGGTGATGAGTTTACCCCGATAGCATTGTGTCGTGGCAATGATTACTATTACAAGCTATACTGCCCATCTTGCTAGCTGAATAGATCTCTTATTGCCTAACAAGGGCTTGCAGCGGATGGACTCAAAACTCTGGTGATGCCTCGAAAAACCTTGTCACCGCTGAAGCCCAAGCCGTTATACAGCCTCAACTATCGGTGGGGCGTGTCCGAGAGGCAATCTTTTTTAGGGTAGTATCTGAGAGGATTAATTATGCTAGAGGGATGTAAATAAACTAATGACTATTGCCGACTTTAAAGTAATCCTGATTCAACTAGCAGAAAATCTGATTCCCATCAATGACTGGCTAGAGTCAAAGCAATTTAATCCTCATGAGCTAAATTGGTGGGCTGACACAGATATTTCAAGCAGTACTTTAACATTGCCTTGGAGAAGTAACTCTACAGAATCTTTATTTCATACTCTGCTTGTTGAAGACTTTCTCCACTTTATAAGTTCAACATCCCAACAAGAAACTACCATTGTGGAGTTAAGTTCTTTAGCGACTAACCCATTAGAAAAATGTCCTATAGGGAATGTTGAGACTTGGCGCAAGACAAAGGGACTAGAGGAAGATCCAAGTTTCGCTGGTACAAGCGCATTTAATTTTTCTGTCGATTCATCTGGTAATGCTTTGCAACGAGAACTATTTTATGAAAGCGTTTTGCCAGTATTCCAAGAGGCTTTAGATAATACGATTTCTGATTCGGTTCCTTACTCTCAAGTAATAAGCGATCTATGGGACGACAAGGTTAGTGGTTGGTCGTCAAATACTATTAAGTCATCGATTTTCTTAAAACAGTTTCTAGCTGACTTGATCATAGTTTCGTTTCGTAGTGGTGTAAAAGACGACCCGATTTTTATGCTATGGAGACGATTAATACCTATTGAATGTGGTGAGCATAGACGCTCTGGCAATAAATTCGGTGAAGCACAGATTCAGTTGGCAGTAACGCAGATTCAAGAACTCATATTCAGTCGCTTAAAAGCTTAACCTAATGAAAAAATATGATTTTGTGATTGTAGGAACTGGCGGTGGTGGTGGAGCCATTGCATGGATGCTTGCTAAAGCTGGTTATCGTGTATGTGTTCTAGAGCAGGGACCTGATCTCTATGACTCCATACGTACTAAAGCTGCTAATTTCGATAATCGCTCTCACGATGAATATAGATTTCGTTTAGAACGCCCCGATCCTAAGAGACGACCACGCGGTGATTATGTAACATTTAGACAAACAATTGATGAAAAGGCAAAACCTTTAGGAAAACTCGGAGGTTGGACTGGAACTGCTGTAGGAGGAGGTTCACTGTTGTGGGGGGCATGGGCAATTAGACCTCTTCCAATTGACTTCCGTTTAAATAGTTTCTTTAAAAGTACTGGTAGGGATAATGCCCTAAAAGAGGCAGGTTATCATGTCGAAGATTGGAGCATTGCCTACGAGGAACTGAAGCCTTACTTTACAGTGGCTGAAATTCTCTTTGCAGTATGTGGCGATAGAAAACAGCTTGAAAGAAACATCAGTAATGCAGATTGGTTTCGCAACTTATCTGGGAACCCGAACATTGGGACAGAAAAGGAGTTCAGTCTGAATTTACCTTTTGCTTCTCCACCTTATCCAGAAACGCCTGTAGGAGCCTTGTTTAAATGGATATCTGAAAATGATGAATTTCCTGGCGGCATGGTTCCTTTGCCTACTGCACTTGTTCATCCTTGGTCAGGTGGTTTTTCTCCTATTCCAGCCTTAGAAAAAGCATTTGTACAAGGTGATTTTCCCAATGATTTTGGACTAGATTCTCAAAATCCTCTATGGTCACAGCAAGTTCGTGATGCTTGTAACATGTGTGGTTTTTGCGGAGAATACTTGTGTTGGGGCGGACGCAACCCGAAATCAGGTAGTGCTTCTACTTTTTTTGCAGAAATCACTTCTGGTGATTACGATGTAGAAATTTTCCCTAATTCTAAAGCTTATGAAATATCCTATGATCATCGCCTTCGGCGAGCAACAGGCGTAAAATATTTAGATGTTAGTAATCCAAATTCGCCTATTCCTAAATCAGTTCTAGGCGATAATGTCATAGTTTCGTGTGGGGCTATCCAATCAACTCGCTTACTACTTATGTCGGGTGGACGTAGCGGACTAAGTAATAGCAATGGCTTACTTGGTAGATTTGCAACTTTTCATCTTTTTGGTTTTGGCGCACGTTGCATATTACCAGAGGATTTTCAAGGTTTTCTTCATGGCGAGTTTGGTCACACAGGTACGCTGACATCTTTCGATCACTATCTGCTACATGATCAAGAAAGTGGATCATGGCATAAAGGTGGAATAATAACTTCCATAGCCAAGAAAAATCCTATGGAAAACTTAGTTAACCAAGCTTCTAAAGTTCGTGGTTTAGATTTACTTCAAAAAGCTGAACAACATGCTCGTACCGTCGAACTTCGTTTTACTGGTGACGATTTGCCACAATACAGTACTCGTGTTGACTTAGATCCTTACTATGTTGACGAATTTGGGTTGCCAGTAGCAAGAGTTACGAGACGTTTAGGGGCAGAAGAAGAGAATGTGTTTAGGTTAGCAGAGCCGCGCGTTAGGGAAATGTTTCTACCTCTACAAAAGCTAGGTGTAGATCTTGATGATCCAAATCAGTTCTCATTTAGGCGTGCAGAAGTTGATCTTTTTGGCGATCATCAAATGGGTACTTGTCGGATGGGAGAAGATCCTAGAACTTCAGTAGTTGATCGTTTTTGTCGCCTTCACGAAGTTCCTAATGTATTCGTCGTTGATACGAGCTTTATGCCAACTGGTCTTGGTGTGAATCCTATGATAACGACAGTTGCAAATGCTTTACGAGTTGGAAGTTGGATAATCAATCAGGATAAAAAAGGAGGATCATTGACTGCAAAAGAATAAAACTTCGTCATAACTAAGAGGAAAGAGCTACATCCAAAACGGCTGTATAACAACCCCGCTGCACCGGAACGAATTTAAGTTATCGTTGAGTTGCAAAGGTTGTCTGCGTCCGGTGAGCGGGAACGTTAGGTGGTTTTAGGTTATTTGTTGGGATGCTCCTGAAGATAGTCACTGGAAATGTTCAACCTTAACTGGGGCAGACCTTCCATTGATAGCAAAAGCAATGCTGCTCGTAGATGGAAGAGGTAAAGAGAGCAACATAGCTACGAACAGATAATTTGAGTGACAATAATTCTGTCTTATTACACCCTTTATATTTTAAGTGCTTCAAAAGAATGTCTAGAAACTTTGCCGTTGTTATAGGTAACAATCAATACGATTTCTTTGTGTCCTTGAAATATGCCAAGCGTGATGCAGAGCTAGTAAGTCAATTCCTGCTTAACGAGGCAATGTTCGATCAGGTCTATCTTTTTTCCGATGATTCTCCAGACATTTCCACTGGTAATGGTTCATTCGTATCATCTAGACCTTACTATGCAAATTTAAGTCGCTTTTTAAGCTTACGCTTTGAACAACCTTTCTTATCAGAAGGAGACAACCTTTGGTTCTTTTTTGCCGGTCACGGACTGCGCTTCAATGATCAAGATTTTCTTATCCCTAGTGATGGAGATCCAAGTGGTGTTGAAGAAACAGCCCTCTCTGTGAGAGTCATTGCAGAGAGGTTACGTCGATCTGGAGCTGACAATATATTGCTTTTTATAGATGCTTGCAGGAATGATGGCGCAAGGGGCGCTATAGGCATTGGTCAGGATGCTAAGTACCTAGGCAAAATTAATTACATACTCGCCTCCAAAATTGTCCAGCACTTTTTTAACGTAAGCGAGGAGGCTCTTTCGGTCTTTATAGGCGCTAAATTCAATCCATTCATATTTTAAAAATCTCCATAATATTTC
>NZ_JAPZQJ010000566.1:0-4317 GCF_027530405.1 Microcystis sp. LE19-41.2A
TTGAGAAACTTTCGGAATTTTTGGGTTAGAAGTATGTTGTCTTGGCATCTTGTATGTTGATTTAGCATAAAGAGTAACGAAGAGCCAAATATCATAATATTTATGAGGTTAAAATTATGCAACCTAGAAGCGTTATTCCGATCCGCCGCCAACAAATCTTCTCCTATCTTGCTCTAGCGGTTTTTTGCGCCACCTTAACCGCCAGTTGTAGTGATAATTCTGATATTTCTTCTGTCCCAGAAGTGCCTCCTAACGATGCGATTGCCGATCAACCTGTAGAAGCTATCTTTTACGAAAATGTCAGTCAATGTCAACAACAATTAACCAAACAACAACAGGCTGTTAATCAGGGGAAAAGTACCGTTACACCGAGCGCCCCGATCATAACACCAGAAGACTGTGAAGCACAACTAGCCCTAGCCTTACGGGAACACGAAAGTAATGCTCCCGTTTACGACACTTTGGAGCAATGTCAAACAGAGGGATTAACCTGTAGTCCCGCTACTGAAAATGGTGGTCAACCACGAACCGGCTACTATCCTAGTTTTGGCGGAACTTTTATCTATCCTAATACCTATGACTTCGTTTATTTTTATCATGGCGGTATCCAGCATCGTCTCTATCGTCCGACAACGGTTTATCAAGGCAACGCAGGCAATTTAGTCACCCCCTATGGTCGTAGTTTACCCCGTTACTCCCCAGGCACTAAAATTTTAGTTCCACAACATACTCGTTTTACGGCTCCCGCTCGACCTTCGGGGACTATTGGCTCAGGCGTTATTCGCGGTCGGTCTTCTACTGGATTTGGTTCCACCTATAAGGCCACAGGACGGGGTGGCATCGGTAAATAATAAATCTGGTTAAATAATCATCATAAAAACCACTCCAGACACAGAGGACACAGAGTGATATAAGAGGTGAATTATGCGAGTTATTCCTTTTCCGCGTCGTCCCTATTGGCAACAACATATCCGCCACCATGCCTATCAAGCAGAGGTTTTAAGCGATGCCTCTCAGGGTTACTGGGTGGAGGCGTTAAAACAACCTTTTTATCTTCAATTTTCTACCGAGGAGGAAACTCGATTAGCAGCAGCCACCGAAACTCTTGGCAAAATGTGTCAGGAATATTTAGATTGGTTTTTTACCGCAGAACAAGATGGTGCAGTGGAGCAAAGATTAGCCAGTTTACAAATCCATCCCGCTTATTGGCAGGCGATTCAATTATCCTGGGAACGCAGGGAACCAGAAGATTTATCCCTTTATCTGCGCTTTGATTTAGTTATGTCAGAAGCCAGTAATTCCTTGAAAATGATTGAGATTAATGCCGAGACTCCGTTGTTAGGGTGTGAACAGGTTTATCAATGGAATTGGTTACAGGATATGTTAAAGCGAAAAGACCACTCTTTGCCCGAGAATGCTAATCAATTTAATGATTTTTGGGATAAAGTTGCAGCACAATTAAGTCGGATTATTCAAGTATATCAGATGTCGGGGAAAGTTTTATCTTTCTTGGTTGATGAAAAGTTAACAGAGGATCAGGAAATGGCGGCTCAATTAATTCAAATGATTCAAGATGAGATTGATCCTCAGCAATATTGCCAGATAGTTTATCTCAGAGATCAATTGGATGAGCAAGGTCATCTACAACAGCGAGGAATTGGCATAGACGACCAGGGTTATTTGGTGGATCATTGTAATGAACGAATGCCCTGGATTTGGAAAATTTACGATTGGTCAGATTTACAAAATGATGTGGAAAACTTTGGTATGACTGATATTTTTGCCCGCCGTTTAGAATTAGGTGAGGTTAAGTTTTTAGAACCACTTTGGAAACAAGTTTTAGCCAATAAAGGTTCTCTCGTGTATTTCTGGGATTTATTTCAGGACAATCCTGATTATTCTCCTTATCTTTTACCGACTTATTTTGAGCAAGATCTGTCTCCCGCCGCCACTCGTTTAAGTTTAAATACCCATATTAAAAAACCGATATTGGGATTAGAAGGAGTCGCTACATCTATCCAAACAGGTTTTGGTTCGACTCTTGAAGCCAGAGAAAGCTTTGGTTATGGAAAAGAAGGGTTTATTATCCAAGAATATGTGTCTTTACCAATTGCATATAATTATTATTATGTAATTGGTAGTTGGTTAGTCGGAGGCTTAGAAGATGGAGAAGCCGCCGGGGTGATTATTCGGGGCGATCGCCTGAGAATTACCGGACGCTATTGTTTAATTATCCCGCATATTGTTTCCGATCAAGGGATCGTTTAAAGATTTTATAAATGAAACTGAAAGATTGTAAAAAAGCAAAAGCAATGAAATTAAAACTGCAACAAAAAACTTGGCGAGTTGATGACTGTATTCCTCTGCATTATCAATTAAACCCACAATTATTAAACCAGATTGATCCCAATTTACAACATCATTTTTGTTTATTATTAAGTCGAGATGTTTATAGTGAGGGAGATAGCCTTCCTCTCTGGAATTATTTATTAACTCGTAAAGCTGAATTTAGCGATGATTTCTGGCAAATGATGATCCAGTGGTTTGAAGATGAACAAAAACATTATGAAGCTTTGAGGCGAGTTTATCGGTTAATTTCTGGTATAAGTTTTAGAGAAATGGATCTGGTTTTCGCTGAACGTAACCACGAGATTGAACCGATCAAAGCACTTTTAACAGATGAATTTACTATCTTAGTTTCATTATTATTTGATGAGTTGGGATCTACGATTTCCTATCGTCGAGATTTATGGGAATATTATCGGCACTACGGCCCCGTTGTTCGTCAAGTTGGGAAATATCTCGTACAAGATGAGGGCAGCCATTTTCAAAATGCGGTAAAATTACTGAAATTTAGTCATCGCAATCGCCTGTGGGAAATTCCTGATTTATTAAAACAACTTGTCCAACTAGAAAAACAATTAGGTCGCTATTGTAAAACATTTTTTTTGGATCATGCACAGGAACAATTACGCTTTCCCACAAACTTTAATGCAGTAATTAGTCAGATAATTTTAGCCCAATTTGGTTTAGCAAAATATCCTGAACAGATTCAGAACCTTTGGCAATGGAAACTGGCGAGATGGGATTTTGTTCCCTAAGTAGTTTGTCCTCTAATTTTGCAGAACAATAGTCATTTAATCTTGATCTATCGTGTTTGGAATTAATAATCGAGAACATTACAGGTGAAGCAATCATAATTATCGCTCTTCTGGGACTCTAGGCAGAAGAGAAATAGAAATTGTGCGGAAAAATGGCTCTTCGGTTTGTGTTATGCAATGGACGGGGGTTATATTGGATGTAACCCTTATATAGAAAGGCATTTAGCGATTTTTGTCGATTGTTTTTGATCTAGAGCGAACTAATCAATTAAGTCTCTTGCCAGATAAGGATTTAGTCGATTTATGCTCCCCTATCGAACCATACCAAGTAACGAAGAGCCTTCTGTTAACGCAATTTAAATTACGAACAGCTTACCTCTGATCGTCATTTTGAACAAGCAGGATTTACTAAATTATTGTAAGATTGCATTATATAAAATTTGTTTATGTAACAAAATACATCAGCCAAACTTTTAAATGATTAGAAATCAAAGATCCTAAATGAACTATCAAAAAATCGAGGACATCTTTAACAAAAAAAATTAACTAAAAATAAATATGCCTAAAACCACAGATGCCATAAAAATCATTCATCAAATCATCGCAGACGATCCCACAATACAAGAACAAATCGCCCTAGAATCCATCAACGCAGAAATCGCACAACTGATTTATGACTCTCGTACAAAAGCTGGATTAACCCAACAACAACTAGCCGACCTAATCCATGTTGAAAAATCCGTTATTGAAGATCTAGAAGACGCTGACTATCAAGACAATCCCCTAATAATGCTGCAAAAAATCGCCACCGCACTCAATCAAAAAGTCAAAATGAGCCTTGTTAGCTAATCTGTTGAAAGCATTCGTTATCAAATTCTGATCCATCATCAAAAAATTGCCAATGAGGAACAAAAAAAATCCCCCGATGAAAACTTAATTAATTACTGAAAAAGAGAAATTAAAGGTTGAGAAAAAAGTTTATCTAGAGCAGAAAAGCGATTAAACAGAGGAAAATAAGCGATGATTTCAAACATTGAAAAACCCTTAAAAGTCAACCCCACCTTAGCCACCTTATTAAGTAGGGAGGCACAATTATTTGTAGGATGGGTTAGCGGTAGCGTAACATAATCGGGCGTTGGGTTTCATGCTTCAACCCAACCTTGTATATTGAGAGAGGTGGTAGACCGTCCCAACCTTGGTCGGAAAAGACCGCTTC
>NZ_JAPZQJ010000669.1:0-14748 GCF_027530405.1 Microcystis sp. LE19-41.2A
TTTTCCCGATTTTTTGACCCTTTCTGTTTTCTAGAAAGGCTTTTTTGGGCCTTTCGCAGTCTCCGATAATGCTTGTTAAAATGCTTAGGATTAGATACTTTGTCACCATCGCTGGTAATCACGAGGCTACTAATTCCTAAGTCAATTCCGATGGCTTTATCTGTTACTGGTAATGGCTTAATCGTTGGGTCATCAAATCTAATTGAGATATGCCAGCGTCCTGAGGGATGTAATCTGACTGTTACTGTGCTTGGTTCACAGCTTTCTGGGATGTGTCTTGACCATCGAATAGGTAAAGGTTCTGTGCATTTAGCTAAATAGATTTGTCTGTCTTTAAATTTAAAAGCAGATTTGGTAAATTCGGCACTTCCTCCTTGATGTTTTTTCTTAAAGTTAGGATACTTAGTACGACCAGCAAAGAAGTTAGTAAAAGCTGTTTGTAGGTGTCTTAACTCTTGTTGTAAGGGTACACAGCTTACTTCATTGAGAAAGTTTAATTCTTCTTGCTTTTTCCAATCGGTTAGCATTGAAGAAGTTTGAGCGTAGCCTACTCTTTCTTGTCTTTCATACCAAGCTTGTGTTCGTTCCTGGAGAGCTTTATTGTAAACCAATCTTACACATCCCAAAGTGCGCCGCAATAGCGACTCTTGTTCTGGTGTGGGGTAAAATCGGTAAGAATAGGCTTTTTCCATACCTCACATTTTAGCATATATTTCGTAAACGATGCTCATATTTAACAGTAAAGCCGTCGTAGAACGACGGGGTTTCAGACCCAAAATTTTCGATGACGAAAAACGTTAACAATATCCACAGGTTCAGGGATAGCCTCTAGAGAAGGATAGCAGCTTTGACCGTCAATTTGCTTGACCATAGGATTGACAGGATAGACTCGATAACCCACCGCTTGCAGGAATTTGGCCACCTGATAGCTGGCGCGGCTCGATTTCTCGGAATGCCCGACCACTGCGATAATTTTACTATTGCTGAAGATGGTTTTGAGCGCACCATCGTCTCCTTTAATATTCGGCATTGTCCCACCTATCTTAGAACAGAGTTTCGCTTTCCATAAAGATGAAGTGTAACCTAATTTGGTATCGACTTTTGACTCCAGCTTTAGCCACTCTGAAGAACTGGCAGCAATGTTTAACTTTTCTACCGAAAAAACAGTTATTAAAAATCCCAGTCAATCCCTCGGTATCTGTAGGAAAATTTACCCGATGGTCGCCCCTAAATCCTCTGACTTTAGTTACCACAAAACCTGATGAATTATCTTAGTATTATCATTCCGACTCTCAATGAGGAGTTAAGAATTGCAGCAACGTTAAAACAGATAGGTGCGGGGGTAGAAATTATTGTTGTCGATGGGGGCAGTACCGATAAAACCAGAGAAATAGCCGAACAATTGGGAGGAAAAGTAATTATTTCACCCAGAAAAGGTCGTGGATTTCAGATGAATTTAGGAGCCAAAATAGCCAAAGGAGATATTTTGTTATTTCTACACGGAGATACTTTACTTCCCCATGAATTTCAAGAACAAATTATCGATACTTTATCCCAATCTGGGATAGTAGCGGGGGCCTTTAAATTAAAAATTGATGGAGAGGAAAAAACCCTGCGTTTAGTGGAAAAATTAGTTAATTGGCGTTCTCGCTGGCTTTCCCTTCCCTACGGAGATCAAGGAATATTTTTAAGAGCCTCAATCTTTGCCGATTTGGGTGGTTTTCCTGAGTTGCCAATTATGGAAGATTTTGAATTAATACAAAGATTGAAAAAAAGGGGTAAAATAGCCATAGTTGCTGCTGCGGTAATTACCTCAGCAAGACGTTGGCAAAAATTAGGAGTTGGCAAAACTACCTTAGTTAATCAATTAGTTATTATTGGTTATTATCTAAAAATTCCGCCGCATTTGTTGAAAAGTTTTTATCGTTTATGGTAATAAAGGCTTGCTGAAAAAGTATTTGAGGTGATTGTGTAATGTGGGAGCGCAACGCTTGCGCCCATAATGTGACATTGTGAACATTTTTCACCCAATATCCAAGAGAGGCAAAGACAATTATACAATCGAAGAAACCCTACCAAAGAAGAGGTTTCCATGGGCAAAACATTAACAAAAATAATTAAAAATGCGGGGGGGGTAAGCATTACTTATTTGTAGCAGGCAGTACCAGTCTTTTGAAAAATACAATTATATAATCGAAGGAAACTTACCAAGTGAAGAGTTTTCCATGGACAAAACATTAACAAAAGTAATCAAAAATGCGGGGGGGGGGTAAGCCTTGCTTATTGGTAGCGGGGGCAACTCTAGCCATCCTAACCCCTTTCCAAGCCGCCCAAGCTGTAATTATCGATTTTCAAAGCTTAGAACAAAATAACCAAAACGTTAATGGTGTCGGTTTTACCTATACCGAAGACGGTTTTACCCTAGATAACCTGTCTACTCCTAATCCCTTTAAATTTTTTGGCACTCAGGCATCTCGTTACCCTGGTTCTACCGCCTTATTGAATGATACAGTTGATGGAATCACCAGATTAACCCAAAATGGCGGAGGCTTATTTGACTTAAATTCTATTCAACTAACTAGCGCCAATGGTGATGATAGTGTGACTGTCAATTTTACAGGAACAAAGGCCGATTCTAGTACCGTTAGCCAAGCTTTTACTACCGATGCAATTCTTAGTACCCTAGAAACTTTTACCTTTAATTCTAGCTTCACTAATTTAGTATCTGTTGAATGGATTCAGGCATCTCCGTTTCATCAGTTTGATAACATCAATGTCACTCCCAGTGCTACACCGGTTCCCGAACCTTCGGCAATTTTAGGATTATTGGGTTTAGGACTTTTAGGCATCGGTTCTCAATTCAAACAAAAACGATAAATTGACAAGTGTGGGGATGGGATGTTTTCCATTCCAACTTGAGGAAAAACGCGCTCTAGAAACCTTCCAAATTTAACTCTTAATTTGAGTAAACAATTTTTTTTTAATTCCCCGGCAATTACTCAAAAGATTTGACATTTTAATGGCGGACAGGTAAAAATAAGTAGTCGTGCAAAATTAATTTCCTAGTGAAGATAGGCAAGAGGCAAGAGGCAAGAGGCAAGAGGCAAGAGCGGGGTTAGATATGTGTAATTAATTTTGCCTAGGTACTTAAAAACTTTTGTCTGCCAAGGCACCGATCGATAGGATAATTGATCATCGGAACATCTGCTCTGAGAATATGTCTCTCGATCGCCGTCAATTTCTTTATCTTTTAGGTGCTACCCTTGGCACAGCCACTCTTGCTGGTTTTAACCCTGCCGCTTTTATCGAAAAAATTAGATTTATTCAGCCAACTCTATAGAGGGTTTTCATCCCTTGTAACCCCATCCATCGCATAACACAAACCGAAGAACCGGGCTATCTTAGGTTTGGTGGGTAAAATGTATTCTAAGATACAGTCCTGCTGGCGAGGGAGTAGAAGGAACCACTCCAGACACAGAGGACACAAAGATTGATCGCTTCTATAGTAAGTTAAACTGATCACACAAAGAACTGATAGGCTTTTAGCGGCTTGAGAACAAGCTTTATCAATCTATTCATATAATTGAAAATTATCAAAAGCGCACACTGCCGGAAAGCCATTTATTTTTTACCGAAAAATTGGGTTGAAAGCCTCGCCCTTTGAGGGCGACTTTATAGGATGTATGATATTAAGAATAGGGGGCCGGGTAAGCAACCGCTTAAAAAACCCAGTCATCAACCGATGAACGCACCTTGAAAACTAGAGTTATGGGGTTCTCTAGGGGAATGCTCCTATAGGTAAAAATTCTCAGCACCAAGTACCAGAGAAACCAAGTATTTTAGAGGTTTGGAACTGTATCGTAGGGGACCCCGAAAACAGGCTTCTGTAAGGTCGCGAAAGTCTGAGGAGAGAACCACCTCTAGGTGGGATTTCGCCAGGAATCTAATTCAAGTGGACTCGTTGAGCCAGAAATTCACAGCAGTGATGCGAGAAGAATCCACGTCCGTAAACGGACGTGGGGTATGTCAAAATAGAAGATTCCCTAGATTATTTTTGCGGGAGGCAATCGGTGATTCTCAATTTTTCCTTAAGGATTGTAGCGGCCAAAGGCAGACTATTCTGTAAGTTTTCACTCTACAAAACCTATCGGGTGGTCAGTACCGCCCCCGTCGATGTCCTCTGGCAAAAATTAATCAATGTGGCCGATGTCTCTTGGCATCCTTTGATCGCCAAGGCTGATGTTCCCTTGGGTTTAATCGCTAAACCGGGGTTAATCTATCAAGCTGTCACCCGTCTGACTCCCATTCCTGTCCGGGTTTTCGTGGAAAATGTTCGCCCCGGTGAACTCCTCAGCCTCAGAGTTCTCGCTATCCCCGGCATGGAACAGAAAATGACCTACCAAGTGGAATCAACCCTCTGTGGTAGTTATATTTCCTATTCTGTCACTCTGCGGGGTTGGCTGTCCCCCTTTATCTGGTGGTTAAGTCGTCCCTATCTAGCCAAAGTCGCCGCCCAACTAGCCCACGCCGCCGAAGAATTAACGGCCTAAAAAAAATTCTCCCCAATTGTGCTAATAAATAATCTGCCAAGGGTCAAGATCTAAGTCACAATGGTATATGGATAGACTTAAACAAAATTTTAGTCAGCTACATTGGTACATATAGTCTACTGATATCATCCCGACGAGTTGAGCGCAACAACCTCAATCCGCCGGGATGAACTATCTCTAGAGACTTTACTGATGAAGTAAGCTCTACAGGAGGGAACTATGGGGGAATTAAACACAGCCGAACTTCTAGTTAAATGTCTAGAGAATGAAGGGGTCGAGTATATTTTTGGGCTACCCGGGGAAGAAAACCTCGATGTTTTGGAAGCCCTGAAAAACTCCTCGATCAAATTTATCACCACCCGTCACGAACAGGGCGCGGCTTTTATGGCCGATGTCTATGGACGCTTGACGGGAAAAGCGGGGGTTTGTCTCTCCACTTTAGGACCGGGGGCGACTAACCTGATGACAGGGGTAGCCGATGCTAACCTCGATGGGGCGCCCTTAGTGGCCATCACCGGCCAGGTGGGAACCGATCGGATGCACATTGAATCCCATCAATACCTGGATCTAGTGGCCATGTTCGCCCCGGTGACGAAATGGAATAAACAAATCGTGCGGCCGGGTATCACCCCAGAAGTGGTACGGAGAGCCTTTAAAACCGCCCAAAGTGAGAAACCGGGGGCAGTTCATATTGATCTTCCCGAAAATATCGCCGCTATGGCTGCCGATGGTCATCCCTTGCCCCTCGATAGTCAGGAAAAAGTTTACGCTTCCTATCGGACTTTGAACATGGCGGCGGCGGTGATTTCTAAAGCGAAAAATCCCTTGATTTTGGCGGGAAATGGGGCAATTCGCGCTAATGCTAGTGAGGCTTTAACGGAATTCGCCACGGCCTTGAATATCCCTGTGGCTAACACTTTTATGGGTAAGGGGGTGATTCCCTATACCCATCCTCTGGCTCTTTGGGCGGTAGGATTACAGCAACGGGATTTGATTAGTTGTGCCTTCGAGCGCAGTGATTTAATTATCGCTGTTGGTTACGATTTAATCGAGTATTCCCCGAAAAAATGGAATCCAGACGGTAAATTACCGATTATTCACATCGGCATGACTCCGGCGGAAATTGACAGCAGTTATGCCCCGGTGGTGGAAGTGGTGGGTGATATCACCGATTCTCTCATCGATATCCTCAAACGGGCCGATCGCCAGAATAAACCAACTCCTGTCACCGCGGGATTAAAGACGGAAATTCGGGCCGATTACGAAACCTATGCCAATGATACGGGTTTTCCGATCAAGCCACAAAAATTGATCTACGATCTGCGTCAGGTGATGGGACCGGAAGATATCGCTATTTGTGACGTGGGCGCTCATAAAATGTGGATGGCGCGCCAGTATCACTCCGATTGTCCCAATACTTGCATTATTTCTAACGGTTTCGCCGCTATGGGTATTGCTATCCCTGGTGCGATCGCCGCTAAGTTAGTTTATCCCAATAAGCGCATTGTGGCGGTGACGGGGGACGGCGGTTTTATGATGAATTGTCAGGAATTGGAGACAGCTTTGCGGGTGGGAACTCCCTTCGTCACTCTCATCTTTAATGATGGCGGTTACGGTTTAATCGAATGGAAGCAGTTAAACTATTTTGGGACATCTTCTTTTATTAAGTTTGGTAATCCCGATTTTGTTAAATTTGCCGAAAGTATGGGATTAAAAGGCTATCGGGTGGAATCTACTCAGGATTTGATCCCGACACTAGAGGAGGCTTTCCGGCAAGAGGTGCCTACGGTGATCGATGTTCCCGTCGATTACGGTGAAAATCTGCGTCTTTCCCAAAAATCGGGCGATTTAAGCTGTCAGATTTGGGAATAGAAGTTGATAGCGGCAAGCAACCCCCTCGGTAGCTTGCCGTTAACTTCTCGAAAAAAATCCCCTAACTAAATCTCAGTTAGGGGGAAGTAATTAGGTTGGCTTTGGTAACGTTAGAAAACCCGATCTAGAATAACCATTCTAGAACCGCCTCATCTTTAGTGTTGGTATTGCGAGAGGGGGTTTCCCGGGTAAATTTCATGTGGATAGAACGATTTTGTTCACCATCGGCGGCCACGGCCATAATCGGATAATCGATTAAACCATCTTGGAAGGACATCTGATAGCGGAAAGTGCCATCGGGATTGAGTTTAATCGGACGACCACCGATAGTTACGGTGGCATCGGGTTCCGTAGCACCATAGACGATTAATTCGGCATCGGCAACTAACCAGAATTTGCGCGGACGTTGTAGGGTTTCCGAAGCACCCATACCGATACCGGAAGCAGTTATGCCTATACCGGAAGCAGTTAGTCCCGATACCGTGGGAACTGCCCACATACCAACCCCAGAGGGGAATACATAAGAACTGATCACTTCCGACATCGGTACGGAACCAGCGACGTGCTGCATGGAACCAAACAAGGAACCGGCCACCCGTAGGGCCTCGATATCGCCGACACTCTCGAAAATTTGGTCGTAGATAGGGCTTCCCGTGGTTCCGGCGCTGCTGCCGTAGCGTTTGCTGGGGGGAACGAGTTCGTAAACAGTTTTACCCACCAGTTCTTCTTCCCAGTTAACGGTGACAAAAATATCTTCAATCCAGTCGGAAGGATAGACGGGAGGAATCCGCACTAAAGGAGAACGGGCCAAAACTAACCAACGACCATCGGCACAACGATAACCGATATCGATAACATAATCTCGATCGCTGACCGGAATCGGTAAATACCATTCCCGGGCTAATTCATCACAGAGATATTCTTGGACGCTATGCGCGCCTTGGCTATTGAGATCGATATCGGTGACATCATAAAGACGCAGGGCTAACTGTTGTCCCCCTTGACGACGGAGATCTTCTTTTGATTCGTTGGGGATATCCCAGTAAGCATAGGCCCACTGAGGATCGCGAGGTAGGAGGGTGATGCGATTTTCACCGTAGCCCCCGGGCAGATCTCCTAAACCATCATCCACTGAACCTAGGATATCTTCGATCGGGTTAGCTTGACCTAATTCAAATTTTGCTGCTTCCACTGGTTTTTCCTCTTTAATAATAGATTTAAAATTGCCGCTTACTCCCATAGCTTGGGTAATTGACTCGATTAACTGCGTTTTCCGCATCCGACTGTAACGAGAGATGCTGTATTGACTGGCAACTCGTCGTAGTTGCCGCAAGGTCATCTCATCTAAGGGGGGGTATTCTGGAACCATGAGTTGACGCTCTCCGATTAGTTACGACGGCAAATGTTTTTGGGCATTTGCAAAAGCAGTGATCTGGGTAATCCTTCTAACTACTCATCGATTGCTTTGTGAACGAGAGATCCACTCGATGGGGATCAAGGGAATCGCTTGTTATAAATACCTATTAAACAGCAAGATTCCGATTTTGACCAAGTACCTTGTCATGATTTCTTGATAAAACCGCCAAACCCTTGATCCCAAAGAGATTGTTATATCAGGAAGTTTTGATATGCTGTGCTGCCTTGAAACTGTAGGCGATATTATAGTACAAATAAACTATAATAATTGCTGATTACTGATCACTGATCACTGATTTGTACTCCGATCCCGATCGCCTGTAATCTGATATTGAGACTTTTAGTTAAGGAGACTGAACCGCTTGGCTACTCGTGTGATTATTGTTCGTCATGGACAAAGCAGTTATAACGCAGAGCAGAAAATACAAGGTCGCAGTGATGGCTCGGTTTTGACAGAAAAAGGCCATCTGGACGCGGAAAAAGTAGGAAATGCCCTCAGTCAAATCGATATCGCCGCTTTTTACTGTAGTCCTCTCCAAAGAGCCAAATCTACTGCTGAGGTGATTCAGTCTCGTTTAAATAACTCTCCCGTCATTCAACCCACTTCGCAGTTACTAGAAATCGATCTGCCTATCTGGGAAAATATGGTCAAAGAGGAGGTAAAAGCTCAATACCCCCAAGAATATCGGGATTGGCACCAAAAACCTCACCAATTTAAGATGATACTGCCCGATGGTCAAGAACATTATCCCGTTCTCTCCCTCTATCAACAAGCGCAGGATTTTTGGCGAGAAATTATTCCCCAACACGAGGGCAAAACTATCCTCATTGTTGCCCATAACGGCATTAATCGCTGTTTAATCCTCAGTGCCATCGGTATTCCAGTTTCCTTATACCATTCCCTGCAACAATCTAACTGTTGCGTTAATGTTCTCAATTTTACGGGTGATTTTGGTGATCCTGTCCAGGTGGAATCCCTCAATCAAACAGCACACTTAGGGATAGCTTTACCCCCACCGCGTCCTCCTTTCCAAGGTTCCAGGCTGCTGCTTGTGCGTCACGGAGAAACCCAATGGAATCGGGATAAACGTTTTCAAGGTGTGCGCGATATTCCTCTCAATGATAATGGCAAAGCCCAAGCTGAGAAAGCCGCCGAATTTCTGCGAGAAACGGCGATCGATCACGCTGTCACCAGTCCTTTGTCCCGTCCCAAGGAAACTGCCCAAATTATCCTGCAATATCACCCCGATGTCACCTTAGATACCCAAGGGGATCTGACGGAAATCTGTCACGGACTTTGGGAAGGCAAATTAGAGGAGGAAATTGAAGCGAGTTTCCCCGGGATGTTAGAAGACTGGAAAAATGCCCCGGAAACCGTACAAATGCCGGAAGGGGAGAATTTACAGGAAGTTTGGGATCGAGCGATCGCTTGTTGGCGGCAAATCGTTAAAACCTATAGTAATAGCGATAGTCCTAAGACAATTATGGTAGTGGCCCACGATGCCATTAATAAGGTGATTCTTTGTTATTTATTGGGTTTAAAACCCGCCAATTTCTGGAATATTAAACAGGGAAATGGCGCGGTTAGTGTTATCGATTATCCCAAAGGAGTTGACTCTCAACCGGTCCTGCAAGCAATTAATATTACCTCTCATCTAGGATCGGGAATACTCGATCGCACGGCAGCCGGTGCTTTATAACAGTTATCAGTTATCAGTTATCAGTGGGTAAGTTAACAGTTATCAGATTTGAGTTTTAAGTGAGCAGTATGGGGCGCATCTCATTTTTGCAAATCTAGCAAGTTGGGATTTTTAAGGGGAAACTCTCTTTTAAAATCGGACATTACTTCTGATTTTATCACTCAATCCAAGCCTTTGGGGGGTTCTACCCCCCAAACCCCCCGTTGGGGTCGTGGCGCCGCCCCCAAACCCCCCGCGCATTAGCTTTTCGGTGGGATGCTTACAGGCAGCTGCTGATCCATTTGTCATCATCTAAAAGTCACCGATAATTGCTGATTGTCGGTATTTCTGCCTTCCTAACTCCTGACTCTAAGGACAATTTTTTGATTTTTACAAGAGGTCTATTGACCTTCTTGAGGTACTTTTCCCCCTAAAGATTCCACGATCGAGCGAGTATTTTCCCTGAGCATTTTTACATAACTATCCCCCCCAGTACCCACCGCACCGATCGAATCAGAATATAATTGTTGTGGTGCTAATTTCACCCCCGCTTCTGCGGCTACAGTGGTAATTAAAGCGGGATTAATAGTGGTCTCGGCAAAGATAGCAGGAACCTGGAGATTTTTAATAGCATCGGCTAAATTTTTCACCGTTTGGGCGCTAGGTTGTTCTTCGGTACTAATGCCAATTAAAGTTCCTGCAACTTTTAAACCATAGGCATGAGCATAGTATTGAAAAGCGTCATGAGTGGTGACTAATTGCCTTTGGGAAGGGGGGATAGTTTTAATAGCCGCAGTAATCCAGCGATCAAGATTTTCTAATTCCCTGATTAATTGGGCGGCATTTTCAGTAAAAATCTCTTTATCTTCGGGACTTAATTCAATCAATTGATCTCGGATTTTTTTCACCATGATTATGCCATTTTTTGCCGAACCCCAAACATGGGGATCGGGTACTTTCTGCCCCTCTTTTTCCAGTTGTAAAGGTGTAATGGCTTCTCCCACAGCCACTTTTTTCGCTTTAACTGCCGTAGAATCGATCATTTTAATTAACCCCGGTTCGAGATTATAACCGTTATAGAGAATTAAATCGGCTTTTTCTAAAGCCACACTATCGGCGGGAACTGGTTCATAAACGTGGGGATCATCCCCTGGTTTTAAAATGTCTTGATGGTCAATTTCTTCACCGCCTACTCGTGCGGTTAAATCGGCGATAATTGTGCTAGTGGAGATTACCTTAGGTTTTTGGTTATCGGTGGTATTAACCGCATCATTACAAGCAACCAATCCCAAAAATAAACAGGATAAAATTAGTTTTTTCATCGGGAAATAGAGATGAGGGTTTAGAGGTTAGAGATGGGGGGAAATGGCATTGATATCTATCTTGATTTTTTTCCTGACTAAAGACTCCTTTTACCATTAAAATAGAGAATAGAGAAGGTGTAAATTCAAAAGACATGGATAACCAAGCCCCGATTAAACTACCGAAAACCAGCGAATCCGACCACCTCAAGCGCATTCGTCACACCACCTCCCATGTGATGGCCATGGCGGTGCAAAAATTATTCCCGAAAGCCCAAGTTACTATCGGGCCTTGGACTGAAACTGGATTTTACTATGATTTTGATGTGCCGGAACCTTTTACCGACGGTAGATTAATTTTTTTCCCCCGAAGCGAATCGGGGAGATTTTTGTAAGTTCGCTCCCGAGAAAGAACAGGGCTTTCGATTCGGTCTCTCTCTGTCATCTATCGATGTGGATAGATATTTTGACATCGAGTAAGTGGTTATGGTATTTTCGAGGAGGAAGCGTGTAGGCTTATTCTTGGTCGGAAAAAGCTATACAAATTCGGTTCTTCGGTTCCTTTTATGCAGTGGACGGGTTCATAAGGGATAAAACCCTTAGAGAGAAAGACATTTACCGATTTCTGTCAATTGTTTTTGATCTAGAACCAACTAATCAATTAAGTCTCTTGCCAGATAAGAATTTAGTCGATTTATGCCACCCGATCGAACCATACCAGGTGACGAAGAAGCACAAATTAATCTATAAGCTAGGAGACCTACTATTCAAGCCATGTCTTTAATAAAAACCCTATCCGAGCAAAAGTACCCCGTTCGTTTTTTGCTGTCTAGAATTTTGATGAGAACCGGTTTATGTAAGTTATTTACCGTTCAGAGAAACGGCTATAAAATTCGATTTAATCCTTCGGGCATCAGCGCTCAATTGTGGGTCGATCCCGGTCGTATGCGATGGGAAGAGAGGTTTTTGGAAGATTATTTAAAACTGGGCGATCGGGTAATAGATGTAGGAGCGAATATCGGTACGCTCTCCCTAAGAGCTTCCACATTAGTAGGAGCGGAGGGAGAAGTGTTCTCTTTTGAGGCTAATCCAATACTCTGTGAATTTATTAAAGATAATCAGACATTGAATCAGTTCACCAATATCAAAATTTATAATTTAGCCGTGGGAGATAGTAGTGGTACGATTTATTTTGCCTTGAATAAATCGGATGATCGCAGTAGGGTTCACCTATCGGAGCAAGGGATCGCAGTTGAAAAACAGCCTTTAGATCGGGTAATTCCCGATGTACCGATCGCTCTTCTCAAGATCGATGTAGAAGGATATGAAAAATGGGTATTTCAAGGAGCGGAAAAAACGATTCAAAATAGCCAGGTGGTGATGTTTGAATCGCTCCCCGCCAATACGGAGCATTATCAGTATAGTGTTCGAGAAAATTTTCAATTCCTGCTTGATCGAGGGTTTCAAATTTTTAAATTAGGAGCCAATAAAACCATGTATTCTGTAGACATCGATCGATTATCCCAACACAACGGGGATTTATTCGCCCTTCGGAATGTAGAGTCCTTTATCGCTCGAAGCGGCTATAGGTTTCCCAATGCCTTGTAAAATCTAGGTAATGGGCTAACCGCTATCTCTCGCTTGGGGTGACCACCTGGTCTGTTCGAGACAGACCAGGCACCCGGACAGTAAGATAGATAGAGACGGCATAGTATAGAGACATGGATAACCAAGCCCCGATTAAACTACCGAAAACCAGCGAATCCGACCACCTCAAGCGCATTCGTCACACCACCTCCCATGTGATGGCCATGGCGGTGCAAAAATTATTCCCAAAAGCCCAAGTTACTATCGGACCTTGGACTGAAACCGGATTTTACTACGATTTTGATGTGCCGGAACCTTTTACCGATAAGGATCTCAAGGACATCAAAAAAGAGATGGTCAAAATTATCAATAAAAAACTGCCGGTGATTCGCGAGCAAGTTTCTCGGGAAGAAGCGGAAAAGCGCATTAAAGCGATTAATGAGGTCTATAAGCTGGAAATTCTGGCGGGAATTCAAGAACCCATCACCCTTTATCATCTTGGTGACGCTTGGTGGGATTTGTGCGCCGGTCCGCACCTAGATAATACAAGCGAACTAGACCCAAAAGCGATCGAATTAGAGACGGTAGCGGGTGCTTATTGGCGTGGGGATGAGAATAAAGCCCAATTACAGCGCATTTACGGCACAGCTTGGGAAAATCCCCAACAATTAGCCGAATACAAGCGCCGCAAGGAAGAAGCACTGAAACGAGACCATCGCAAATTAGGCAAAGAATTAGGTTTATTTATTTTCTCTGATTCTGTCGGGCCGGGGTTGCCTTTATGGACCCCCAAAGGAACTTTAATTCGTTCTTTGTTAGAAGATTTTCTCAAAAAAGAACAGTTAAAACGCGGTTATTTACCCGTAGTTACTCCCCATATTGCTCGCGTGGATTTGTTTAAAATTTCCGGTCACTGGCAAAAGTACAAAGAAGATATGTTTCCCATGATGGCAGACGATGAGGAATCTGCTGGTAAAGAAATAGGATTTGTCCTCAAACCGATGAACTGTCCTTTTCATATTCAAATCTATAAAAGTGATTTGAGATCCTATCGGGAATTGCCGATGCGTTTGGCAGAATTCGGTACAGTTTATCGTTACGAACAATCGGGAGAATTGGGGGGGTTAACTAGAGTTCGCGGTTTTACCGTGGATGATTCCCATTTGTTTGTCACTCCCGAACAATTAGACAAGGAATTTTTAAGCGTTGTTGATTTAATTTTGACGGTGTTTAAGAGTTTACAATTAAAGAATTTTAAGGCGCGATTGAGTTTTCGTGACCCCGAATCGGATAAGTATATCGGTTCCGATGAAGCTTGGGAAAAGGCACAATCAGCGATTAGAAAAGCGGTGCAAACTTTGGGGATGGATTATTTTGAAGCCCCCGGAGAAGCGGCTTTTTATGGTCCAAAATTAGACTTTATTTTCCAAGATGCCCTCGAAAGAGAATGGCAGTTAGGAACGGTACAGGTAGATTATAATTTACCCGAACGTTTTGAACTAGAATATGTTGCTGAAGATGGTAATCGTAAACGTCCGGTGATGATTCATCGCGCACCTTTTGGTTCTTTGGAACGTTTAATCGGTATTTTAATCGAAGAATACGCGGGGGATTTTCCTCTTTGGTTAGCCCCTGTCCAGATACGATTATTACCGGTTAGTGATACTCAATTGGATTACGCTAAAGAGGTGACAGCGAAAATGCAATTGTTAGGAATTCGCGCCGAAACCGATACCAGTGGCGAACGTTTGGGTAAAATGATTCGCAATGCTGAAACCGCAAAAATCCCCGTGATGGCAGTGGTGGGGGCAAAAGAAATGGAAAGTAATAGTTTAAGTATTCGCACCCGTGCCACGGGCGATTTAGGGGTAATTAGCGTCGAGGAAGTGGTGGCAAAATTAGAAAGTGCCATCCAAAATCACGGTAATTTTTAAGCGTTTGCTCATCTCATTCTATGGGGCAGAAAATATTTCTGTCCCAGCATTTTTGAGCAACCCAGGAGATTTTTCTTGATTAGAGTTCTTGCATAATTAGGGTTTGCTGAATAATGGTAAAACCCTTTTAAAATAAAGCTTTTGACCTGTTAAAGTCCGATGTTAGTGCAAGAAAATAGGATTGGGACGTTCAAAAACCTTGCATTATCCTTCTTATAGTACATCGCTTGGTACAAAAAACAAGGGCAACAAAGCCTGAAACGACCGTCTCCTGACGACCGGCTACTGACTCCTACCCCCAGGAAAAACTTTTTCAGCAGACCCTAATTAAATTAAAAATGGATTTTAGCTTCGATCCCCCCTTAGTACTAGGGTTGATTCATAGTAGGGTTGATTCATGAATCAACCC
>NZ_JAPZQJ010000528.1:0-1069 GCF_027530405.1 Microcystis sp. LE19-41.2A
AGTCGGAAAGCTAATTCTTTGATTTCGACTGATTTAAATTGATAATTTTGCGCCAGATTGGGAGATTTTCCTAGCAGTTGAAAGAGAAGTTCGGGAAAGACTTGAAATAAGGTATAAAATATTTTATCAGTTTTCATTATTTGAGTAAATACAATTGAAGCCAACTGTACTACTTTTAGGGTTCCAAGTCAATAGTTTTTTGGTGGATTTTTGTTAAGTTTTATCAAAATAATTTGAAAATAATTTTCTCCAGAAAAAAACTACCTTTCCTTGTTCTAATTGTTCTAATTCTTTAATTGCTGTCATAACATCCTTTTCTTGATCTGATTTTTATGGCAACCAAGAGCGATCTAGTAATTCTTCTAGTGAGTAAGGACATTGAGAGGGAAAATCACAGTATTCACTGGTTTTATTTTGACAAAACCTAACGCATCTTGGTAGATAGAGTTTAATTCTTCTTCTCAAGAATTGCGGAGATTAGCCGTCATTTTTCGCCTTAATTGAGTCCGAAAATTATAAATTTCTTCCTGCTAATGAATTGTCTTATATTCTGCCTCTTTTGTTCAGTATTGCAGTAATAATAGATGGCGGATAATCTGTTCTAAAAGACTGGCTACCGCATTTTTCTTTTCTTTGCCCAAATCCTCTAATTCCTCGATTAAATGTTCTAAGTCTAGCTGTTGAAATTGATGATTTCTAAGCAAGCTAACGGTTTCTCCTAGCCATTGAGAGTCATCAATATCATAGAGTTGTTTTAAGGCGTGAATTCTTTGCATCATTGATTGTCTCCATTAGCAGTTTTATCGTTTTGAGTATCTTGACATCAGGGAAGTTTAGTGATTAACATAAAATTTACTCCATCGCATTGGTAAATTAGTCAAAAATCTTCCTCATGAATCGGCAAAATTCAGTAAAATAGCAATAGACCAAATCAGAGAGAAAAAATTAGCTATGGCAACTACATCCGAAGACGTATGGCGACTCTTAGCCGAATTAGCGACTGCTCAAGCTGAATTAACTGCCGCTCAAAAAGAAACTGACAAACAACTGAAGGAAGTTAGTCAGCAAC
>NZ_JAPZQJ010000142.1:0-1028 GCF_027530405.1 Microcystis sp. LE19-41.2A
TCAGGGAAGATAAAGTTTTCGTGGGGTTGGTCTTGGGGAGCCATCCAAGCTCTCAGACCTTCGTTAAGCAGAATATTTTTAGTGTAGAAGGTTTCAAATTCCGGGTCTTCCGCCGCTCTCAATTCCTGAGAAACGAAGTCATAGGCCCGTAGGTTAAGCGCTAATCCCACCACACCCACAGCACTCATCCATAAACCAGTCACGGGGACAAAGAGCATGAAGAAGTGTAACCAACGTTTGTTGGAGAAAGCGATGCCGAAGATTTGCGACCAGAAACGGTTCGCAGTGACCATGGAGTAGGTTTCTTCCGCTTGGGTGGGTTCAAAAGCCCGGAAAGTGTTGGAACCTTCACCGTCTTCAAACAGGGTATTTTCTACCGTCGCTCCGTGAATAGCACAGAGAAGCGCACCACCGAGGATACCAGCTACACCCATCATGTGGAAGGGGTTGAGAGTCCAGTTGTGGAAGCCTTGGAAGAAGAGAATGAAACGGAAGATACCAGCCACGCCGAAGCTAGGGGCAAAGAACCAGCTAGACTGACCGAGGGGGTACATCAGGAAGACACTGACGAACACCGCAATCGGGCCAGAGAAGGCGAGGGCGTTGTAGGGACGAATGCCGACTAAACGGGCGATTTCAAACTGACGTAGCATGAAGCCAATCAAGCCGAAAGCACCGTGGAGGGCGACAAAGGGCCATAAACCGCCGATTTGACACCAACGGGTGAAGTTACCTTGGGCTTCCGGTCCCCAGAGAAAGAGGATGGAGTGACCGAAGGCATCGGCGGGGGTGGAGACGGCTACAGTCAGGAAGTTGCCGCCTTCCAGGTAGGAACTGGCTAACCCGTGGGTGTACCAGGAGGTGACGAAGGTGGTGCCGGTTAACCATCCACCTAGGGCCATGAAGGCGCAGGGGAAGAGTAGTAAACCAGACCAACCGATGAAGACGAAACGGTCTCTTTTGAGCCAGTCATCGAGAGCATCAAACAGCCCTCTTTCTGGGGCGCGTCCGACAGCAATGGTCATGGG
>NZ_JAPZQJ010000056.1:0-1471 GCF_027530405.1 Microcystis sp. LE19-41.2A
CGCATTTTTCTTTTCTTTGCCCAAATCCTCTAATTCCTCGATTAAATGTTCTAAGTCTAGTTGTGAAAATTGATGATTTCTGAGTAGGCTAACGGTTTCTCCTAGCCATTGAGAGTCATCAATCTCATAGAGTTGTTTTAAGTCGTGAATTCTTTGCATCATTGATGGTCTCCATTAGCTGTTTTATCGTTTTGACTGTCTTGACATCAGAGAAGTTTCGTGGTTAACATAAAATTTACTCCATTCCAAAATACTTATAATAGTAAAGCCTAACGTTTTCGATTCTCGTTTTTTCTAATTCTTGTTGGGCTGTGCCTACCCACATATTCGGTAAAATATCTTGATGTTGACAAAAGCTGTGAACTCTTTGGGCGGTATCATTAAGCTTAAAGTAATTGATTAAATTCTGACGATTTTTGAGAGAGTAGTAAAGCACTGGGTTATTATTTGCTTTTGATAAACCTGTAAAAAATAGATCTGATGCTTGGAGAGGTTTTAAGGCTGATTTAGGAAAATGTTGCCACACTTGATTGATGGTTTCTGGTTTGAAAAAATCATCTTCTCTAATCTCGGCATAAATTTCGATTGCACTCTTACCATTGAAATAAAAATCAAACCCAATTAGGTGAACAAACCCACAGAGATAATTACTATCAGCAACACCGTCACTTAAAACAAAAGCGGTTGCTAGTTTTTCGGGATAATCCCCAATTCTGATGTGCATTTTTAGACTAGAATCGGCAAGATTGGTTCTTAAGTCAATACCAGCAGTTAGGACTTCTAGCTTGCTAAAGTCAAAATTATCTCCTAAAAATCCCTGTAATAAAGAATAATCTAATTGAACACCCACACGGTTCTCCACTTGCTGAAAAAAAGCTAGAGATTGAGCTAGATATTTTTGCCACTCTTGAGCTTTATCTTTAAAAAAGAGCAAAAACCTTGAGGCAATCAGTTTATCCAATTCTATCTTACAAGAGGCTTCAATAGTACAATCGCCCTCAACCCCCATCACGAAATCTTCAAACAGCCGCAAAGGATAAATCGGCTCAACATCGAAAGCTTGTTGATGGTTACGAATAAATTGTAGCCTTTGCTCTTTGAGGGAGCTTTTTTGAATGTCAGCAACTATCATAAATTTCAAATTTCGCTTAAGAATATGCCAAGAAAACCTCGAAATTTACAAGCTGGTTATTCCTACCACGTCACCACACGCTGCAATAACCGAGAATTCAAATTATCCAAGCGGGAATGCCGGGAGGTATTTCTTTATGCCATCAAGAAGGCTTTAGACAAACACCAGTTTAGGCTTTATGCTCTCTGTATCATGTCTAATCATGTCCATTATCTCATTGAACCTGCCCAACCTGAAGATTTACCCAAAATCATGCACTTCCTCAACTGGTACACGGCGATGTGATCCCCCCGCCTTCGGCTTCCCCCCTTATCAAGGGGGGCTAGGGGGGATCGCACA
>NZ_JAPZQJ010000590.1:0-4238 GCF_027530405.1 Microcystis sp. LE19-41.2A
CCACACCCCACACCCCAGTTCCCCACTTCTCCACACCCCACACCCCACTCCCAAACCCCTACCCCCCACATCCCTTCTACAGATAACCAATGCTTCCTACCGTTGAGACTTTAATTATTGCCGTCGAAAAAGCCGACTCAGCCAATGGGTTACTAACCGCCGTGGAAAACTTAGCCGCCGCCAAAAGTGAAGCGGCAATACCCACCCTCACCGATGTCCTGAGATATAATAACCCCGGTGCCTCCGTGGCAGCCGTGGATGGTTTAATCGCCATCGGCAAAGCGGCGGTTCCCTATTTACTGGCCAACCTAGACGGTTATAATTATGGGGCGAGAGCTTGGGCAACCCGGGCCCTAGCGGGAATTGGCGATGTGCGAGGATTGGACTTATTGCTTGATGCGGCGGTGAGTGATTTTTCCTTTAGCGTGCGGCGAGGGGCGGCTAGAGGCTTAGGAAATATAATTTGGTCTGATTTGGAGGAAAGTCGGGTTTTTGAGGCTCAGAAGGCAGTTTTTAAGGCACTGGAGAAACTTTTGCAAGAGGATCCAGAGTGGGTGGTTAGATATGCGGCGATCGTCGGATTGCAGGGATTAGGAACTGCGGCGGCGGCATTTCGCGGGGCGATTCGGGAACTTTTAGGACAGATTCGGGAGACAGAAGCGGAAATAGTGGTAAGATTGCGCGCCGATCAAGCTCTGGAACACTTACAATAACCCTAAGTCACAAAGTAGAAAAACTTATTTCTCTACAGGGAGAAACAATTACACTAACATTCTATGAAATATTGGCAGGAAATTTTAGCGATCGCTCAACGAATTTTAGTGGAATTAATCCGGCGCGGGCGTAGCTTAATCCTCTGGGGCATTTTCCCGATCCTTGTCCTGCTCTTAAATGGCTATATTATGGCAGAAAAAGGCAAAATTGAGCTTGCTGAGGCAATGGCTCTGGCTACTCCTCCCACCCTCGTCGGGGCGGCACTTTTCTTTAGTTGTTTGGGGGGAACCGTGGCAACGGTAGTAGCAGAAAGGGAACAACAAACGATTAAACGGTTATTTTTATCGCCTTTAAGCGGTGTTTCCTATTTTATCGGCATTTTTCTCGCCCATTGTGCGATTGCCGCCTGTCAGACAGTTTTAGTTTATTCTATTGCTAAACAGTATGGAGCCACTTTTAAAGGCTCAATTCCTCTAGAATTATTAATTATTTTCCTTAGTATCACCGCCTATGTGGGTTTAGGATTTATCCTTGGTACTCAACTGGCGAAAAGAACAGAAGATGTTAATGCTTTGGTGGGAACTTTTGGGGTTCCTTTATTAATTTTAGGCGGCGTTTTTCTCCCGACTGCTTTATTCCCCGACAATATTCTATCTCTGGCTAAATATAACCCGATCTACCACATGAATGAAGCTTTAATTGCTGTTTGGGCAAAGGGCGAAAATCTCCAAGATATTAGCTCTCATTTTCGCTTTCTCTGTCTTTTTGCTCTAGCTATGGTAGCAGGTGGTTGGCTTACCTATCGACAAATGTTAAACCTTGAACGCCGACTGTAAATCAGTTATCAGTGATCAGTGATCGGTTATCAGTTAGGTAGGGTGGGTTAGGCGGAGACAAATTATCAGACTTAATCATTAATTTATCTATTCGCCGTAACCCACCATCAGTTATTCAGCTTCTTATTTTTCAGTGTAATTAGCCAATTTCCATGTCATTTGTTCTATTACCTAGCTGACGGCTGATGGCTTAAAAAATCCTGACTATCCTTGTTACTTTATTAAAAATGCTGACTATTAATAATGTCAAAAAAAATTACGGAAGACGCTTAGTATTAGATCAATTAAACTTTCATATTGAAGCGGGGGAAATTTACGGTTTACTCGGTCCCAATGGTGCGGGAAAAACCACCACTATTAATTTAATTTGTAATTTATTGAAACCATCATCGGGAGAAATTACCTTTAATTATTTGCCAATTTCTAGAGTTACTAAAGAATTAATTGGGGTTGCACCGCAAGAAAATTTATTGTACAAATCCCTTACTTGTGAGGAAAATCTCAACTTTTTTGCTCAGATTTATGGACTCGATCGCCCCCAGCGTCGTCATCGGATCAAAACCAGTTTATCCGCAGTAAATTTGCTTGATCGCGCCCGTAGTCCGGTGGAAACTTTAAGCGGTGGAATGCAGCGCCGAATGAATATTGCCGTGGCTATTGTTCATCAGCCAAAATTATTAATTCTTGATGAACCAACTACTGGTTTAGACATCGAATCTCGTTATGAAATTTGGGATTTAATCGGAGAATTACGGCGACAGGGAATGACAATTTTATTAACTACCCATCTCCTCGATGAAGCACAGCGTCTCTGTCAACGTATAGGAATTTTAAAACAAGGTCGTATTATTGCCGAAGGTAATTTAAATCAGCTGCGTCAGCACATTCCTGCGAAAGAAATTATTATCATGGATACCCAGGATCAAGAAGCGGCCATAAATCGAGGTAAACAATTAGGATTTACTCCCAAATTTTACGGCAAAGATTTAGCTTTTTGGTTAGATGAACACCTAGAATTAAGCGAGATTATTCGGGCATTCGACGGCATTAATATTGATTCTATCGCCCGTCAGACCGTACAGTTAGAACATATTTATATGGAAATTATGAATCAATTTTAAACCAGTTTTTGAGAATTAAGGTTGATGATCGGCATTTTTTCGGTAATTTACCTCAATTGAGTTAAATCGCCGTTTTTAACCGTCATATTCTTGGAAAACTGAGGCGAGTGGGCTGTTCGACCATGACTTAATCAACAGAAATTCAAGTTAAAAATCTAGACCATCTAGGATTAGTAGCTGGAATTATAGATGAAATAGGAATCGTTGAAATTATTAACGAACAAGTATCAATGGGTTCCAGGAGAAATTGTCACAGCTGGGCAAGTCGTGAAAGCGATTATCCTGAACGGATTGGGATTTGTCTCCCGATCCTTGTATTTAGGGTCTGCTGAAAAAGTTTTTCGGTGGGAGTAGGGTGTGGGGTATGGGGGATAGGGTGTAGGGTTTTACCGATTTTCAGGGGGTCAATTACCTAATTTTCAGGGAAAAAGTGCCTAAATTTGGCTCTTCTGGTTTCTGTGTGGAAATGAGGTCTATAATGATAGTTTCTTCAGAAAAATAGTCCCAAAAGTCTTTCTCAGTAAACATTTCACGATTCCATAAGCAAAAATTATCACAGAAAGTCGAGAAGAGCCTAAATTTCCCCCCCGATCCCTCCAATGGCTGGCACTTTTTGATTTCAAAAAAGCCTAAAAATATTATCCAACAAGGTTTTTAGATTTATTCAGCCAACCCTATCTAGACATCATCTATATCTAGTTTAAAATGGTAAATTCCTCAGCAAAATGGAGAATCTTTGGCACAATTTGTAGATTCTTTGTTTCCTGCTGAGAAAAAGCGAGTTAAGTTAATTAAGCTTCATTGAAATCAATTAGAAAACTCGCCAGCAACGATAGATAATAGCACCTAATCCTAATAGAGATAATCCCAATAGTGAACTGGGTTCAGGTACACCCACAGCCCTTAATTCCAAAGGAAAAGAGACGGTTAAAACTCGATAACCATTCTCGATAGTAAAGGTAACATCAGTGGCTGGATTGACGACTCCATCAGAGAAAAGTTGTACCCAACCGCCAGCAGCATTAACATCTTCTAAAAAAGCATCTGCTAACCCTGATTCTAAAGAATCTAGACCAGATTCCTTAAAAGCTCGTACTGGATCGAGCAGTAGAAGATTACGTCCAAATACAATATTTCCATCTATTTCGTTAGTAGAAATAAAATAATTAGGAGAATAACCAAAACTAACAATTTTGGTATTTCCTAATGACAAAAATATCTCCACATCATCTGGATTGGCTCGATAAATTAGCTCTTCGATTTCAACTTCCCCATCTTTGGTAAAAAACCAATCTTTACCGAATTCATCATCTCCTAAATTCCAAGTTGTTGTAATATCTTTTCCCACTTTAGGACCATAGCTAATTCCTAAATTATCTATGGCAATATTATTAGTGTCTAGATAATTCAAGAAATTAGAAAAACCAGTTATAGCAATTCTCTGACTTATGAGGTACAGTAGCAACAGTGAGTAAACCAATTGCGAATATCTTTTTGAGTAACTTCTAACATAGCCAATTCAATCCCTTCTATTAAGTCTTTGTAAGTTCTCGCCTTCAGTTTTCTT
>NZ_JAPZQJ010000456.1:0-9262 GCF_027530405.1 Microcystis sp. LE19-41.2A
CTAAAAAATCAACGAAACCCTTACTGCATGGGGCTTCTCAGAAAAAATTGAAAAGACGCTACTGGGTACATTTTCCCCTTGAAAATGGCTGTACCGTTGACTGTATCTGGAGTAGAGCGATTCCGTAGAGTTGGCTGTATAGTGATCGCTAACCTGATTGTAACAGATTGTGTCATTAATCTCTAGAGTCAGCGATTCCCTCTGTAGCCATGTTTTTGATGGTTTTCTGCCCCGAAACAAGCTATAATAGTCGAAAGGTCAAATTTGAAAATTTTTGCCTCAAACCCTATCAGCGTAAGGACTTCAGGATTTTGTGTCCAGTAGTCTATTAGTATTATATTGCTTTAACTCAGGCTCTGTAAGACTTTTAGCCATAGCTAGTATGTTTATACGGGGGAAGTCCAGAAATATAAGCTACAGGTGCAGGCTATCGGTGCAAACAATTTCCCGATCAGTCGGGGGAAGTGGTACAATGCAGACTGGCTAATGGCATCAAAGGTCGAGTTTCCTCAAGGTAGCCGATTTACAATGAAAGACTTCTTCGGTGAAGAAGGCACATTGCACATGGTGCCGGTATCAGTATTTGTGATTTACAAGCCAAAGGTGACACTTACTATCAGCACAGAGACATACACTGAAACGGTGAAGAGTTACTACGATGCCTCGGCAAGCGTCTCGATTTTTGGACTAAATTTCTCGCTGGCGGGTGGTGAAGAGAAGTTTGTCCAAGACGGACCAAATGACACCAAGATCATTACATTTGACTCCTTCAGCGACCCGACCGCAACCCCGTTAGTCTTTGGAATGTCTTCCCAAGCTTTCTATCCGCCACCAGCGCCAGCAAGCTAGTGTGATCGCCGATCTTGTAGTGCGATCGCATCGCCTGTAGGTTGGGTTGACGCAAGGAAACCCAACTTCCATATTCATATTAAAATAAGAGATAAGTTTTCAAAAATTCTGAACCTGATGAAAATCAAAGCTATTATTCATCCAGCCGAAGAAGGCGGTTACTGGGCTGAAGTTCCCGCTCTGCCCGGTTGTATAACAGAAGGAGATAGTATGGACGAAGTTGTCGATAACCTCCAAGATGCCATACAAGGCTGGTTAGAAGTTGCCAATGAAAGCAAACAACCTGAATCTAGGTCAGAAGTGATTGAAATTGCTGTATGAAATCAATATCAGGGAAAAAACTCTGTAAAATTGTCGAAAAAAAAGGTTGGATACTCAAAAAAATTACCAGTAGTCACCATATTTATGAAAAGGAGGATGAAGATAAAATTCTATCTATTCCTGTACACCGCAATCAGGACTTAAAAATTGGAACTTTAAAATCAATTATGAAAATAGCTCGATTATCGGAAGATGACTTATAAGCTTTCGTAGTTAATGTAACGCACCATCAATTTCCTAATATGCGGTGGGTTACGCTGTCACTAACCCACCCTACTGGTTTGTTTCAGCTAATTTGGTGTATTAGAAAAATGCTATAAATTCTATAATCTAAGACTTTAAGCCGAAATCTATTGCCCTATTTTAGTTGAAACAGTCCAGTAGGGTGCGTTAATGTTAATGTAACGCACCATCAATTTCCTAATATGCGGTGGGTTACGCTGTCACTAACCCACCCTACAGTGCTACTGTGAAGAGACAAGCTGATGTCCGAGGTTATAATGGTCAAAGAGTTAAAAAAGAAATTAATCTAATCAATAGCCACAATGAAGGTACAGCTAAATGAGTCAAGTCTTAACCCTAGAATTGAGCGATGAAGTCTATGCCGCCTTGCAACAGCAAGCTAAAATATTAGGTATCGACCTGTCAGAATTAGTAACAACTTCCCTTGAGCGACAGTATCGCTTAACAAAAGCTAAAGACCAACGCACGGAAGCCGAAAAAGAAGCAGCACGTCAACGCTTTCGAGCGCACGCTGGCTCAATTAGCGGCTATCCGACAGGAGCAGATAATGAAAGCATTGATGCTGACTTAGGGAGAGAGTATGGAGATACTCATGAGGAGACATCAAATCGGTGATACTCCTCGATACTTCTGGGTTACTTTGCTATGTCTATCGTGATCAACCAGGACATGAAGAAGCTGTCCAATTGTTAGATAGTGCAGGTAAAAGCAGCACCCACAGTTACGTTTTAGCAGAGTTAGTTGCTCTAGCTCAAGTTCGGCGTTACCCGCGTTTAGCTACCCTAGAATTTATCACCGATTTGCTAGAAAATCCAGATATCGAGACAGTTTGGATAGATGAGCCTTTACATCGTGCTGCGGTCAAACTATTGATGGCACGGCAAGATAAGACTTATTCCTTATGTGATGCAGTTAGCTTTTTATTGATGCGTCAGTTCAATATTAATGAAGCATTAACCACCGATCGCCATTTTGAGCAAGAAGGTTTTCACCGTTTACTTGTATTCTAAAAAGGGCAGAGCTGCGTCAGGGGTTGGTATTTCTCCAACTGGTACTCTTGCCATTTCCCCGACCCCCGTTCGGTGAGGGATTGGGCGTTTCCCAACTGCGCGGCAGCTTCCCGCCAGAATTGTTCAAAGTTCTGCCGCAGTTCTCCGGTGGCAATAACTGATTTTAACGCGATAATTTAGTCAACAATTCCAAGAGTTTTTTACTATTAGGAGTCAAGAGAGTTCGGCGATAGGCATCGGCGGCCTTTTTAATCGCTTCCGCTTGGGTGGGATAGGGATGAATAACAGTAGAGAGTTTACTCAGTCCGATTTTAGCAACCATAGCGGTGGTAATTTGAGAAATCATCTCACCGGCGTGAGCGGCGACGATAGTGGCTCCTAAAATTTGGTCGGAACCTTGTTTGTGAATAATTTTTAAAAAACCTGCTGTTTCCCCATCAGCGATAGCTCGATCGACTATACTCAAAGGAATTTTAATAGTATTAGTGGCCAATCCCCGGGCTTGTGCTTGGGTTTCATCCATGCCCACATGGGCGATTTCTGGGTCGGTATAAGTGACCCAAGGCATAACTAAATTACTGAGCTTATAGCGTCCGAAACCGAAGGGAGAAAAAAGAGTATTTTTAATCACAATACGGGCGGCTGCATCGGCAGCATGGGTAAATTTCCAATCCATACAGATATCACCGGCCGCATAAATTTTCGGGTTAGTAGTTTGCAGATAATCATTAACTTTGACTCCCCGACGAGTATCGTATTCCACGGCTACCGCTTCTAAATTTAATCCTGACACATTAGGCTCCCGGCCAGCACCGACTAAAATCTCGTCAACGGTGATAGTTGCTCCTTGACCGTTGCTAGTATATTCAATGGTTTTACCCCGCTCATTTTTTGTCACCCGTTCAATTTGGCAGGAGAGAATTAACTGCATTCCTTCCCGCAGGAAAGTATTCTCAATAATTTCGGCTGCTTCTTGGTCTTCTTTATTCAAAAGATGGGAATGATTATGAAATAAAATCACCTGCGCGCCTAACCGTTGAAAAGCTTGGGCTAATTCACAACCAATCGGCCCGCCACCGATAACAGCTAATCGGGGAAGTAATTCTGTTAGGGAAAAAATTGTTTCATTAGTATAAAATCCCGCTTCTTTTAGTCCGGGTATATCGGGATGAAAGGCCCCAGCACCAGTGGCAATGACGGCTTTTTTATAAGCTAGGGTTTTTCCCGCGACTTCCACGGCATTTTGTCCTAAAAAACGAGCGCTACCGAAGAAGACATCGATACCTAGTTTTTGGAAACGTTGCACCGAATCATGATGACTAATATCGGCGCGAATTTGCCGCATTCTGGTCATGACTCTGGCAAAATCTACCCTAGTATCTCCAATATCAATTCCTAATTTTTTGGCTTTCTCAATTTCCCCGATAATTCTAGAGGAACGAATCAGACATTTAGAAGGAACACAACCGAAATTGAGGCAATCTCCCCCCATGAGATGTTTTTCCACTAAAGCCACTTTTAAACCTATATCTAAACCCGCCGCCCCCGCCGCTACGACTAAACCCGCAGTACCCGCACCGATGACGACTAAATCATAACAATCTTGGGGTTGTGGATTGACCCAATCGGCAGGATGAACATAATTAACTAATTTTTGATTATGTTCGTCCACTGGGAGAACATTAACTTCCCTAGAGCTATTTTCAAACATATTAGACCTCTTGTAAAAATCAAAAATTGTTGTTAGGGTTAGGAATCAGTAGCCAGTAGTCAGTAGTCAGGAGAATTAAGAATGAATAATAATCAGTTAAATGGTCTATTTACAGATTTTATGCAATTTAATTCTTATTTTTGCCGTTTTTGAACCCTGAAAAATTAATTATGCAAGAGGTTTACTAAAGCAGTTAAGTAGGTAGGCACAATTATTTGTAGGATGGGTTAGCGGTAGCGTAACCCATGCGGGCGTTGGGTTTCATGCTTCAACCCAACCTACGTTTATTTTATATTTAATTCCACCCACCTACTTATAGCAATTCCCATAGTTGTGAGGTGCAGAGTCTTAGGTTTTGAGGAGTCAGTTATCAGTTATCAGTTATCAGTTATCAGTTATCAGTTATCAGTTATCAGTTATCAGTTATCAGTTATCAGTTATCAGTTATCAGTTAACTGAGAAAACTCCCCACACCCCACTTCCCCATTCCCCCACTTCCCCATTCCCCCACACCCCTGACTGATAAATGATTACTATTCATTGATAACTGATGCCAGGGCCTGACGGGCAATTTTTGTGACGTAGAGGGTGACGGCAACGGTGGCGATAAAACCGCTCAGGCGAATAGTCCATGGTAAAACTGGGTTAGTGGCTGGTGCCGAGGTCCCGATAGTGGCAAGACTGCCCGCTAAAGAGCCAATATAAACATACATTATCGTCCCCGGAATCATGCCTGCGGAACCTAGTAGATAATCTTTCAGGGAAACCCCGGTGACACCATAGGCATAATTGAGCAGATTAAAAGGAAATATGGGAGATAACCGGGTTAAAAGCACTATTTTTAAACCTTCTCTCCCTACAGCTTCATCGATAGCTTGAAATTTACTATTACCTTGAATTTTTTCCGCCACCCAACCCCTAGCCAGATAACGTCCCACCAGAAAAGCGACAGTAGCGCCGATAGTTGCCCCGATAAAGACGTAAAAAGAGCCTAAAACCAGGCCAAAAACCACACCAGCCCCTAAAGTCAGGATTGAACCTGGAAAAAAGGCCACAGTAGCTAGAATATAGATAATTATAAACGCGATCGCTCCCACGGCTCCCAAACTATCCACCCAAGTTAAGGCATGGAAAAGAATAGTTTGAGGATTAAAACCTGTGGAGGCACTGGATTGGAGGGCAAAAGCGGGGGGAGTAGTCAGGAAAAAAACAAGGCTAAATGTAGTTAATAACAGTAAATGCCTGATAGTCACAGTTTTTCCCGAAGGTAAAAACTTGGAAATAATCATAAAAAGTCCCTATAAGGAATGAAAAAAGAGAGATTGAACTATAAAAGCGAATTAAATAGAACTGGGGGCTATTCTACCGCGATTATCATTGTTTAGACCAGAAAGCCAATCCTGAAAATTCCCAGAAAATCCTCCTCTCTCCGAAAAGACAAGACAAGCAACAGCCCAGGGATTTTTGCTGTTTACGTGATATTACACCTTGCCGTCTCTGGAGAAAAAATGTCACAATTAGAAATAATTAGCATTAGATATAGCAATTAATCTATGAAAATCATGCCCAAGGTCAAAGCCCCTACCTTCCTGCAAATGGCACAATGGATCATTAATCCCATAGCTTTTATGGAAAATGCCGCCCGCAAGCATGGCGATATTTTTAGCGCAAAAGTGGGTTTAACTGTAGATAATTTTATCTTTGTCAGTAGTCCTTCAGCCCTACAACAAATTTTAACTAATGACCGTAAACAATTCTCGGCACCGGGGGAAGCCAATCGGATTATTGCCCCGATTATTGGTGATTATTCCGTCGTCATGTTAGACGGAGACATCCACAAAAAACGCCGTCAGCTTTTATTGCCACCTTTTCACGGGGAAAGAATGCGTTTCTACGGCGATTTAATCCGCGATATTACCCTGAGAGTAATGGCAGAATTGCCCCAAAATCAACCTTTTAAAGCCCGTTCAGCGACCACAGCGATTGCTTTACAAGTAATTATGGAGGCAGTTTTTGGAATTAGTCAAGGGGAACGTTATCAAACCCTGAAAAAAACTCTCGCTGAAATGCTCGATATTTTTAACTCTCCGGTGATGGCTTCTTTGTTATTTTTCCCAATTTTGCGGGCTGATTTTGGTGCTTGGAGTCCCTGGGGAAAATACCGGCGTTACCAAGAAAAAATTGATGATATTATCTATACAGAAATTGCCGAAAGAAAAGCTAATCCTAACCCCAATCGTACCGATATTTTATCACTACTGATGTCGGCCCGGGATGAAGAAGGCAACCCGATGAGCGATAAGGAATTGCGCGATGAATTAATGACCTTATTATTCGCCGGTCATGAAACCACAGCCACTGCTATGTCTTGGGCGCTCTACTGGACTCATCGCTATCCAGAAATTAAAGCAAAAATTCTCCAAGAAATAGCCACTTTAGGAGATAATCCTAACCCCATTGACATAACTCGATTACCCTATCTTTCGGCAGTTTGTTCGGAAACTTTACGCATTCATCCCGTGGGAATGTTAACTTTTCCGCGAGTAGTGGAAAAACCGGTAGAACTAGATGGTTATCCTTTAGAAAAAGGGACAATTCTTATGGGTTGTATTTATCTGGCCCACCACCGCGAGCAAACTTTCCCCGATTCCCATACTTTTAAACCGGAACGCTTTTTAGAAAAACAATTCACCCCCTACGAATATATGCCTTTTGGTGGTGGGGCGCGTCGTTGTATCGGGGAAGTTTTAGCTATCTACGAGATGAAAATCGCTATCGCCACAATTTTGGCTAATTATCAGTTAACTCTAGTTAATAATACCCCCGAAAAACCCAGTCGTCGCGGTGTCACCCTTGCTCCCTCGCGAGGAGTTCCCATGGTCTTAAAAGGACGACGGGAACCTCTGGTTACTGCCCCGATGCTCGCCGAAATTTCTTAAAAAAACTGACAAACTATTGTACAATCAGAGTTGTGGTATCCCATATCATAACTCTGCTTTTTTGTCAATAAAATTGGGGATAATTATGGTCTTAATTCGTTTAGCTAAATCCTGGCAAATTTCCGAAAATGAAGTTACTTCCGAAAGTGTTTATTTTAACCGTCGTCGCTTTTTACAGGGGTTAATCGGGGCAGGAATTGCGGGGAGTTCCCTATTATTAACTGCTTGTGGTAAATCCTCCTCCTCGGAAGCTTTAGAAAAAAGTTTACAATTACCTAAAATTGAAGGGTTCAGCAAGAATCCGCAGTTTTTAACGGTAAATCGCCCCATAGCTGCCGAAACTGTAGCGGGGAGATATAACAATTTTTATGAGTTCGGAGGGGGGAAAAATATCTGGTTAAAAGCGCAGAAATTACCGACGAATCCCTGGACGGTAGAAGTGGGAGGATTGGTAAAAAATCCCCAGACCTACGATATAGATACTATTAAAAAAACCTTTCCTCTCGAAGAAAGAATCTATCGTTTTCGTTGTGTGGAAGCTTGGTCAATGGTCTTACCTTGGCTGGGGTTTCCGATGAGTGCTTTAATCGCGGCAGTGGAACCAAAACCAGAAGCTAAATTCGTCCGTTTCACCTCCTTTTATAATCCCGAAATTACCCAGGGGCCAGGATTACATTTAGGAGCCTTACCCTGGCCCTATGCAGAAGGTTTAAGAATTGAAGAAATGGCCAACGAATTAGCTTTCTTTGCTGTGGGAATTTTCGGTCATGATTTACCGAAACAACAGGGCGCACCCTTGCGAATGGTTATTCCTTGGAAATACGGTTTTAAAGGAGCAAAATCGATAGTAAAAATTGAATTTACCGCCAAACAACCCGCCACCTACTGGAACACAATTGACGCTCACGAATACGATTTTGAGGCTAATGTCAACCCCAGTAAACCCCATCCCCGTTGGTCGCAAGCAACGGAGAAATTTATCGGCAGTAGAAGTGATTTATCTTGGGAAATTATCGAAACTCTGCCCTATAATGGCTACGGTGAATATGTGGCTAGTTTATATAGTTAAGTTTGATAATTATCCCCATTTATTCAGTTTAACTAAGTATCTATGGACAATAAAACTCTGTACGAAGAAGACTTTTATCTCTGGATTAGAACTACTATTAATCAACTGCAAGCCAGACAGTTTGAGCGGGTAGATTTAGATAATTTACTGGAGGAGTTAGCAAGTATGGGAAGGAGTGAAAAACGCAAAATCGAAAATCTTTTGATTCAATTGCTGGTACATTTGCTGAAACTAACCTACTGGACAGGAGAAAAAGCTAGAAATGAGGGTCACTGGAAAGGGGAAATTAGAAACTTTCGCCGACAAATAATCAAAGAAGTTAAAGATAGCCCTAGTCTCAAACCCTATCTTTTGGAAATCTTTGAGGAATGCTATCAATTTGCTAGAAAAGATGCTAGTGATCGCTCTCAATTACCCCTCGATACTTTCCCCGCTATTCCCCTTGGTTCCCTTGAACAAATTCTCGATGAAGATTGGTTTCCCAGTAATAACCATGAGTAATATCTAGAGGTCAATTATGGACAATAAAACCCTGTACGAACAAGACTTTTATCTCTGGATTAGAACTACTATTAATCAACTGCAAGCGAGACAGTTTGAGCGGGTAGATTTAGATAATTTACTGGAGGAATTAGCAAGTATGGGAAGGAGTGAAAAACGCAAAATCGAAAATCTTTTGATTCAATTGCTGGTACATTTGCTGAAACTAACTTACCGGACAGGAGAAAGAGCAAGAAATGAGGGTCACTGGAAAGGGGAAATTATCAACTTTCGCCGACAAATAATCGAAGAAATTAAAGATAGCCCTAGTTTAAAACCCTATATTCTCGAAATCTTTGAGGAATGCTATCAATTTGCTAGAAAAGAGGCTCAAGTTAGAACTCAATTACCTCTTGATACTTTCCCCGCTATTCCCATTGGTTCCCTTGAACAAATTCTCGATCAAGATTGGTTTCCCACTAATGACCACGAGTAATATATCTGACAGGGGGACAAGCCAGCTGAAAAGCTTATGTAGCATGGAATACAGACACAGACTCCAAAAAAAGATAAGTCATATTTACCATATATGACCTAAATAACGAAAATGATAAGTGAACTATACCAGAAAGTGTTAGAA